>NZ_LT854639.1:152169-452169 GCF_900184255.1 Haloimpatiens massiliensis
TAAGTATAATATCTCCTATTTGTTGGTGTTCTAAATGCTTTTAATATTCCTTCGTTATCCCATCTTTGCAATGTTCTAACTGATACATTAATTAATTCTGCAAATTCATTTGGTTTATAGTTATTATTTTTCAAATGTACTCACTTCCTTTTCATAAGTGGATTTTACTATATTTGATTACTTTTATTTATATTTTAAATAACTAAAGATGCCTCCTTTTTAATACTACCTTGTTATAAATTTCCTAAATTAGGCTTCTACATTGTCATTCCATTTATATCCTATACCTCTCACAGTTACTATACGTTTTGGACTAGATGATTTATCTTCTATTTTTTCCCTGAGCCTCTTTATATAAACAGACAAAGTATTATCGTCTACAAATTCACCTGAAGAATCCCAGAGCTTTTCTAATATTACTTCTCTTTTTAAAGTTATGTTTGGATTTTGAATAAATAAACATAAAAGTTTATATTCTGCGGGAGTAAGAAAAATCTCCTTATCTCCTTTAAATACTTGTGCCTTTAACACATGTATTTCCATACCATTTGATTGTAGTATAGAAGTATTTTCTTCCACTACTTTTTCTTGAATTACAGTATTTTTTCTTCTCATAACTGCCTTTATTCTAGATATCATTTCTCTCAATCTAAAAGGCTTAGTTATATAGTCATCTCCCCCCATATCTAGTCCCAATACAATATTTACTTCATCATCACAGGCAGTTAAAAATATTATAGGAACTTGGCTCTTTTCTCTTATATGTTTACATAAATCGTAACCATTTCCATCTGGAAGGGTTACATCTAATAAAATTAAATCTATTGAATTCTCCATAAAGATTTTCTTACTTTCCTTTATGGTATTTCCAACAAAAACATTGAAGTTTTCATTTTTTAAACTATACTCTATACCCATAGCTAAAGCTTCATCATCTTCCACTAATAAAATTGTCGCCATTTTCATCCTCCTATTTTGTTGTAAGATCATAATATTATTCTTACCTATTATCCTAAAAAGTTAAATAAGGTACATGAAAAGAAATAACAAGTCAAAGATGCTAGTATATTTTGTGTCAGACAAGGAAGCAGGTTCCGTCGTTAGTCAGACTACCGTGGGGTTCTGCTGACGCAGTATGACGCAAAATAGACTAGCATACTGACTTATTATTTATTTGAATGTGCCTAAATTCCTAGTTATATATCAAAGTAACCCTTGTTCATATATTAACCATTTATGTATAAACATCTATATAAAAAAAATCAGTTCATCTTTATAATACAAAAGTGAAACTGATTCTTCAACTATTTTAATTTATTTATATATCTATATATAGTAGTATCTGAAGCCTTCAGGCTTTTAGCTACTTCGCTCACTCCACCCTTTAGTAAAAACACACCTTTTTCATTTAGCTTTTTAACTACTTGCATTTTTTCTTCTAGACTCATTCTCTCTGGAGGTATTGAATATTCTAGCATTACACTAGTTATTATGGAACTAATTACATCCTCCACATTTTTATCCAAATTTTCAAATACAGATGCTCCCTCTAGCTGCTCTGTACCCTCTTGAACATTTTCCTCTCCAACAGATGCCAATGCATCTAATATGTCTTTTACTTTTATAATATCAGTAATATCAGTATTGACACATATCATTCCTATCAACTTTTCATTATCATCCTTTATGAAATAACTAGAAGATTTTAATGTTTTATTATCTTTAGAACTTCCCTTATAATTACATATGTAGTTTTTATCTTTATAACTTTCATCTTTTAATATCTTTAAAACTAAATCTGTCACAGGACCACCTACAGTTCTGCCACTTATATGCCCATTAGCTATAGCTACTATAGACTTATCAGGATTATTTATATCATGTAAAACCACTTCAGAATTATTTCCTAAAACTTTACCCATGAATTCTACTAGTGGAATGTATTTCTTTAATTTATCTTTGTTTTTCATTACTTTATCTCCTCTATCTAGAATTAAAAAATGTTATACAGCAAATAACCATTCTTTCATATGTAATTTAAACATAAGACATTTTCGTATAAATTTTGTAAAAAGGGTCATTTTAAGTGAAAACTTAAAATAACCCAATTTATATGCTGAACTTATGTGTTATTGATAGTTTTTATAATTTTTTAATTCTTTTCAATAACTTAATATTAGGTACATGAAAATAAATAACAAGTCAAAGATGCTGGTATATTTTGTGTCAGACAAGGAAGCAGGTTCCGCCGCTAGTAGAACTATCGGTGGGTTCTGCTGACGCAGTATGACGCAAAATAGACTAGCATACTGACTTGTTATTTATTTGAATGTGCCTTATGCTATAGCTATTACTTCTATTTCAACTAAAGCATCTTTAGGTAATCTAGCTACTTCAATTGCGCTTCTTGATGGATAATCAGCTGTAAAGAATTGTGCATAAACTTCATTCATTTTAGCAAAATTATTCATATCGCTTAAGAAAACAGTAGTTTTAACAACTTTATTTAAATCGCTACCTGCTGCTTCTAGTATAGCCTTTACATTTTCTAATGATTGTCTTGTTTGCTCTTCTATAGTAGTTGGCATTTCACCTGTTTTAGGATCTATTGGAAGTTGGCCTGAAGTATATACTAGCTCTCCTACTTTTATTCCTTGAGAGTATGGTCCTATAGCACCTGGTGCTGCATTTGTTGAAATAACTGATTTATTCATATTTTTTCCTCCTTGATGATAATTTTTTACCACAGTATTAATTTTTTATCAACTGTAAAATAATTATAATATATATATTCCCTTATTTCAATCTTTTATATAAACAAAACTGAAATTTTTATATAAGCAAATTCTAATTAGGTACATGAAAATAAATAATAAGTCAAAGATGCAGGTATATTTTGTGTCAAACAAGGAAGCAGGTTCCGCCGCTAGTAGAACTATCGGTGGGTTCTGCTGACGCAGTATGACGCAAAATAGACTAGCATACTGACTTGTTATTTATTTGAATGTGCCTTAGTAATTTGCATTACTAATTTAATTACAAAAACTTTTAACAACAAATTTAAAAATTCTCAAAGAAGTTTTATTCTTAATTTTCAATTTTAATTTAAATTTTTATATTACTTTTATAAATTATTAAAATATTTTATGATTATCCTACAAAAAGTATTACATTACTTGAATTATGAAATTTCTCTGGAATGAGTTGCATAAGAAGCGAAGGAACCATTTAAATTTAATTTTAGAAATTCTTCTTTTAGACAGATAAAATTATCGTAACCCTTAAAAGGACGCCAGGCTAGCGAACCTGAGGCAGGACGCTGAATGTGAGCGTTAGATAATTTTATATGGCTAAAAGATTAGAATTTCTTAAATTAAATTTATTGTTCCGAGCTTTTATGCAAGTCATGGAGGAGAAATTTCATAATTCCACCACATTGTACCTTATTGTGGGTTAATCATATTTATATAATTTATTTCAATACCAAACCATCACTATTTAATCTTTATTTATGAACTATATATAGACTTTATTCTTATAAATATTTAAAATATTTAAACTTTATTTAGCGCTTTAAAACTACGTATTGATATTTTTCCAAAAACATTGTAATATATAGTTGTAATTTGTAAATATAAACTAAAATAAAAATATAAACTAAAATAAAAATATAAACTAAAAATAAAAGATACAAGACAAATAAAGTCTGTTGATTATAAACTCTTAGCCTTTGGTTAAGAGATTTTTTTATGGTAAATAATATACTAATAACTAGTACTTAATCGCTATCACCTAAATAAGATACCTAAATTCAATCTTTATTGAAACTGATATTAGAGCTTTATAAAAATAGCTACAAATATATTAACTAAAGTTTTTCATTTATGATTATCTCTTATTAATAGAGAAAATAGTATAAAGGGAGGTTTTAAATATGAAAAAACAATTAAATGTGAAAAGGTTTTTAAAAGAAATGATTTGGCTCCACATTGGACTTATTATAACTGCTGCTGGTACTTATTTCTTTTTAGTTCCAAATGATATTGCAGCTGGAGGGGTTAGTGGCCTTGCCATGGTAATTCAACCTTATATTCCGAAACTAAGTATAGGTTTATTAATGACCTTAATGAATTTGGTATTATTTGTAGTAGGTTTTGTATTTATTGATTCTAGTTTTGGGGCTAGATCCATTTATACAAGTTTTGCATTTTCTTTAATAATATGGATTATGGAAAAGACTATGCCTATGACCCATCCATTTACGGATGATTTATTAATAGAATTATTATTTGGTTCTTTATTAAGTGCTGTTGGTATAGCAATAGTTTTCGAACAAAATGCATCTACTGGTGGTACTGACATAGTAGCTAAAATTCTTAATAAATATGCTCATCTTGAACTAGGAAAAGCTCTTCTATTAGTAGACTTGGTAATAACTATATTAGCTACTTATACTTTTGGAATTAAAAAAGGTATGTATGCTCTATTAGGAGTAATAATACTTGGTATAATAATAGACGTAGTAATAAGTGGTTTTAATGACTACAAAAAAGTAGAAATACTAAGCTGTGAAGGTGAGAAAATAAAAAAATTTATAATAGAAGAATTGGATAGAGGTGCTACATTATATATTGGAAAAGGTGCTTATACCAATGAAGAAAAAGAAATAATAAACACTGTAGTAGATAAAAAACAATTCATAAAATTAAAAAAATTTATACATGAAACAGACAATAAAGCTTTTATAATAACTTACAATGTTCATGAAACCCTTGGAGAAGGATTTAAGAGCTTATCAAACTAAAAAAATTCCAATAAACAATTAAATCATTAAATAAAGAAAAATCTACCTTTAATAAGATATAAAGGTAGATTTTTCTTTAATAATTCAACTTTCGCAGTTGAAAAATAAAAATATAAAATTTAAAGTGAAGAATAAAGCTCTTTTAGAAACTAACTATAATTGAAATTTGCAGGTAAGTAATAGGTAAGAGCTAAGAAGTAAGAAGTAATAGTTAAGGATAAAACTCAAGGAGTTTTTTATAATTAATTTGTAAATAACAAGTAATAAGTAATAGTTGTGCTGAAAATTCAGCTTTGCTGAATTTTTTAAAGAAACTCTTACTTTTTACTTCTTACTTCTTACTTTTTACTTCTTACTTTTCACCTCTTACCTACTCTACAAATTTCTATTTTACATTCTAAATTTTAACCCCTTATTAATCTAATGTAGAGCTTGAACTTTATGTACAAAAGTTGAGTTAATTATATGTTCAGAACAATAATTTTACATACTTGTAATTCTTAAAAAATCACTGTTCATAAAAAGCAGATTGGAGACTAGTGTGATTTTATTGTGTATCCTGTATTCTCTATGCAATTAAGTATCTTTTCTTTAGTAGCAGGACTATTATATTCTATTTCTATACTTCCACGGCCTAGGTCTACTGCTACTTCCTGAACCCCTTCAATCTTATCTAATGCATTTAACACTTTGGTTTTGTCCTGCGAATTTGCAAGACCTGAAACTTCGTAATGGCTAGTTTTCATTATTTAACTTCCTCCCTTATCAATTAAACTCTATAAGAGTATACTTTTTATATTATAGAAGGCTAACCAGATCCACTCTAATTAGCCTTTCAATCATAGAACTTAATATATGGATATGTGTGTATGTAATTAATCCATATATTATTCTTCCAAATATTAAATTATTTATACGCTATATACAATAAAATATTATATGATTATCCCACAAAAAGCATTACATTACCTGAATTATGAAATTTCTCTGGAATGACTTGCATAAAAAGCAAAAGAACTGTTTAAATTTAATTTTAGAAATTCTTCTTTTAGACAGATAAAATTATCGTAAGCCTGGCAAGGACGCCAGGCTAGCGAACCTGAGTCAGGACGCTGAATGTGAGCGTTAGATAATTTTATATGGCTAAAAGATTAGAATTTCTTAAATTAAATTTATTGTTCCGAGCTCTTATGCAAGTTATGGAGGAGAAATTTCATAATTCCATTACATTGTACCTTATTGTGGGTTAATCATTATATTAATATTTTTACTCATTAAGGAATACCTTATACTGTAAAAATTCTCATTAAAAAATCTGCCTTAAGGCAGATTATTACTTCATATTTACTTCTAAGTTTTTCAAAGCCATTAAAGCCATTACGTATCCATATATTCCAAAACCACTAATTTGACCAATACAAGCAGGAGCTATAACAGACTTTTTTCTAAACTCTTCCCTACTGTATATATTACTAATATGAACTTCTACAGTTTTTATATTTACTGCTTTTATAGCATCCATTATAGCTATACTATAATGAGTATAGGCTGCTGGATTTATTACTATACCATCATACTTTCCATAAGCTTCTTGAATAAAATTAACAATTTCCCCTTCTACATTGCTTTGAACTATATGCACTTCTAATCCTAAATTTTTACCCTGCTCTTCTATATAACGGCATACATCTTTATAATTATTGCTCCCATACACTTGCTTTTCTCTTATTCCTAAAAAATTTATATTAGGTCCATTTATCACTAAAATTTTCATAAAAACTCTCCTTTCTTCCAGCTCCCTAGTATCCAATTCATAATCCTTGAAAAACTACCACTTACTTCATAGAAATAATATATTCTTGACTAACGTCTCTACAATAGAGGTTTACTAAAGCTATCAATTTTCCTTAATTGATTTAGTGAACTCTCACTCCACTTGTTTACGCTGAAATAGGTATTCTTGATTAAAATTTCTATAAAGAAAAAATTATATTTAAAATCCCATTCAAAGCTTCTTGTTCATCTTTTGAATTTTCTAGTCTATAGTGACAGCTTTTAGTGTAAAGTTCGTATCTTTCATTATACAATACCTTTAATTCTTCTTTTCCATTATTAAGAAGCGGCCTATTTTCTATTTTAATATCCTTAAATATATTCTCTAATGGTCTATCTATAAAAATAACTATACCACTACTTTTCATAATATCTATATTACATTGTTTTTTTACTATTCCGCCTCCTGTAGCTATTACACACTCTTGATTTTTGCACACTTCACTTAAAGCTTCACTTTCTATATTTCTAAACCTTTCTTCTCCATTTTTAAATATATCTTGTATACTCATATTTTCTCTTTTTTCTATGTATTCATCTAAATCATAAAATTTCATATTTAATTTATTGCTAAGACTCTTTCCCAAGGTAGTTTTGCCACAACCAGGCATACCTATCAATATTATATTATTTTTCATTTTAAACACCTTTTTAAATTTATTGAGTTGCCCATATATATAAACTGATTATCCCAAAAAAATCATTACATTACCTGAATTATGAAATTTCTCTGGAATGACTTTCATAAGAAGCGAAGGAACTGTTTAAATTTAATTTTAGAAATTCTTCTTTTAGTCATATAAAATTATCGTAAGCCTTAAAAGGACGCCAAGCTAGCGAACCTGAGGCAGGACGCTGAATGTGAGCATTAGATACTCATATATTTCATCAATTAATCCTTCTTTTAGAGTTATTTCATTCCATATTTCTTCTGCAGCTACAGCTTGAGCTACTAACATATATAAACCATTTACGCATTTTATACCCTTTTTTTTAGCATACCTTAAAAGCAGTGTCTCCTCTGGATTATATATAAGATCCACTACCCAATTAAAATTACTTAGAAAATCCATAGGTACTGGTGATTCATCTATGTCTGGATACATACCACATGGAGTAGTATTTACTATAATGTATTTATCTTTTAATTCATTTAAATTTTTATATTCTATTATGTGAGCTTTAGGAAAAATATTCCTCTCAATAACAGTTTTTTTATCTCTTGTTACAATAGTTATCTCATCCACGCCACTTTTTAACAAACAATAATAAACCATATTGGCAGCTCCTCCACTACCTAACACCACAGCTTTCTTTCCCATTACATCTATATGCCATTTTTCTAAAACTTTTTTAAATCCAAAATAATCCGTATTATAACCTCTTGTCCTTCCATCATAAAACTTTATAGTATTTACTGCTCCTATATCTTTAGCTTCTTCACTTATCTCACTAATGTATTTTATAATATCTACCTTATAGGGAATTGTAACATTAACCCCTTTAAATCCCACTTTATTTAATTCATCTAAAACCTTAGGGATATTTTCTCTAGTTATCTCTAAAATCTGGTAATCACCATTAATGAACTTTTCTTTGAATATACGTTCATGTATATCTGGTGATAAGCTATGTGATAATTTTTCACCTATAAGTCCATACAAACTTTTATTTTTAATAAAATAATCTTGATATTTTTTGCTCTCACCCATTATCTTCATAAATATTTCTCTAATATAGGTGGAAATTTCATTATTATTAATGTATTCTAAATTTTTATTTAAAACTTCTTCTTCTCTTTTATTATCTAAAAGGGCAACATCCTTACTTTTCTTATATAAAGCTACTTTTTTAACTACATTCATTCTTTTTTCTAGAAGTTTAGAAATTTCTTTATCAATATCATCTATTTCATCTCTTAATTGTTGTATTTTATACATAATTCCCTCCAATGTTTGTTAATTTATATGTTCTAGTTCTCAATCCCAAAATTAATCTTTAGGTACATGAAAATAAATAACAAGTCAAAGATGCTGGTATATTTTGTGTCAGACAAGGAAGCAGATTCCGCCGCTAGTAGAACTATCGGTGATTTCTGCTGACGCAGTATGACGCAAAATAGACTAGCATACTGACTTGTTATTTATTTGAATATGCCTTAGATACTTTTTATCAAACATTACTTGGTAAATATTGATCATTGCCAATAGATATATCCCTAATTAAATAAAGATTAAGAGCTATGAATATTAAAATAAAGTACATCAAAAGCGCTCACTCCTTATGGAGTGAGCGCTGTCAACATATCATCCTGCTTTTTTGTTTCTTTTGCTCCTTTTAACGGTAACTATAATAACACCTATTTAATATTCCATAGAAATTTTTATCTTTACCAATTATAATTATATCCTTTTCATATATATATGTCAACAATATTTAAAGTTTATTTATCATACTAGCTAAATATCCTGCACCAAATCCATTATCTATATTTACTACACTAACTCCACTAGCACAACTATTTAACATTGATAAAAGTGCTGACACTCCATTAAAACTTGCTCCATATCCTACACTTGTAGGCACAGCTATTACAGGTTTGTCTACTAAACCTCCAACCACACTGGCCAAAGCTCCTTCCATACCTGCTACTACAATAACTACCTTAGCACTTCTTATTATATCTAGTTTATTAAACAATCTATGTATTCCCGCTACTCCCACATCTACAATTCTTTCTACTTTATTACCTAAAAATTCAGCTGTAACTGCAGCTTCCTCTGCTACAGGTATGTCTGAAGTTCCTGCAGTAACCACTGCTATATATGTATCTTTTTTAGTAATTTGCTTTTTTTGAACAGTTATTATTTTAGCCATGCTGTTGTACTCTGCTTCACTGCAAATTTCCTTAACAGCATTATACATCTCTTCCGTAGCACGAGTTGCTAATATATTGTTATTTTTAGTATTCATAAATTTTATTATACCTTTTACCTGCTCCACAGTCTTTCCTGCGCAATATATGACCTCAGGATATCCCACTCTTAATTCTCTGTGATTATCTATATTAGCATATCCTAAATCTTTAAAAGGAAGCTCCTTCAGACTATCCAATGCATCTTCTACTGCACAATGACCATTTTTTACATTTTCTAGCAATTCTTTTATTTCATCTTCATTCATGAAATAACTTCCTTTCTATGTTAATTTTTTAAAACTATTTAATAACTAAGAATTAGAAAAACACATGAACAGAAATTAAAAATAGAAAATTAAAGTAATTCTAATCCACTCATTCTATAGCCTTTTACATCCAAAGTCACGTATTTAAATCCATATTCCCTAAGCTTATCACCTATAACATCTAAAAGTTCTTCTTCCAGTATATTTTTAAAGTCTTTCTTATCCACTTCTATCCTAGCCAAATCTCCATGGCATCTAACTCTTACAGCCGTAAATCCAATATTCATAAGATATTTTTCTGACTTTTCTATCTTCTTAAGATCTTCTAATTTAATAAGGCTTTCATAAGGTATTCTGGAAAGCAAACAAGCATAAGCAGGCTTTTTCCAAGTAGGTAATCCTAATTGCTTGGATAAATCTCTTATATCTTTTTTAGTAAAACCCATGTGCATAAGTGGGCTTTTTATATCCAATTCTTTTAAAGCTTTCATTCCAGGTCTATAATCTTTTGTATCATCAAAATTAGTGCCATCAACAACGCAATTATATCCTTCTTCTAGGGCGAACTTTTTTATAGTAGAAAACACATTTTTTTTACATAAATAACACCTTTCCATAGGATTATTTTTTATTTCATCCATTATGGGAATAGTTATAAATTTATGTTTTACTTTTAATCTCTTTGCAAAATCTTTTCCCTCTTTTATTTCCCATCTAGGAATATATGGGGTGTCTATAGTTGCTGCTAAAACTTTATTCCCCAAAACATCTGTACATGCTTTTAACAAAAAAGTACTATCAACGCCTCCTGAAAAAGCTACCACACAGCTATCTAAAGTTTTAATGTATTCTAAAAGTTTCAAGTATTTTTCTTGTAAAGAATTTTTCACCCTCATATCTCCCCTTTACTTTATGCTATTATAAACTTCCCTTACAACATTTCTTATAGGTACATCATTTTCTAATGCAACCTTTTTACAGTCCTCGTATTCAGGCTTTATCTTAAAGTCTTTATCATTTACATAAGCCTTCTTTACCCTGATATCTCCATAAGAAGTTTTAACTACAGAAAAATCTCTTTTTAGAATATCCCTTACCATACTACACTCCCTAACTCCTAGGGTAGAGGTTTCTCTAAATAATACCTTCTTAAGCTCTTCCTTTTTTTCCTTGTGGCAAAGCACACTTAACTTCACACCTGGACGCCCTTTTTTCATTATTATGGATGTGATAAAAACATCCAAAGCACCTTCTGAAAACAATTTTTCATACACATATTCATACATTTCAGGGTTCATATCATCTATATTACATTCTAGTATAAAACACTGTTCTTTAAAATAAAATTTTTCCTTTTTTTCTATTCTTCCTAAATAAATTCTTAATAAATTAGGAATTTCCGTATCTCTATTTCCTACACCATAACCTATTTTATCTATGATAAATTCCTTTTCTTCGGTAAACCTACTAACCATAGTCTTTAATATAGCTGCTCCTGTAGGAGTAGTCGTTTCAAAAGGAACCGCTCCGATCTTTATAGGAACACCTTTTAAAAGCTCACTAACTGCTGGAGCAGGCACAGGAATTAATCCATGAGCACATTTTACGAACCCACCTCCTAATTGAACTGGAGAACATAAAATTTTATCTACATTTAAATATTGAAAGCATATAGCTGCACCCACTATATCCACTATAGAATCCACTGCACCTACTTCATGAAAATGCACTTGGTATAAATCTTTACCATGAATCTTTCCCTCTGCTTCTGCCATCTTTCTAAATATACTTAAACTCATAATCTTAACACTTTTCTCTAATGAACTATCATTTATTATTTTTTCTATATCCTTAAAGCTTCTATGATGGTGATTTTCATCATGAGAATCATGGTGCTCTTCATATTGATTTTCTTTTAAAATTACATCTACTTTTGTACCACTTATACCTTTTCTTTCATCTTTCTTTATTTCTATTTCAAATTCTTCATTTATACTTAATTTCTTAAGTTCTTTAATTAAATAACCCTTATCCACGCCTAGGTCTATCATTGCACCTAAATTCATATCTCCACTAATACCTGAAAAACAATCATAATACAATACCTTCATTTTTCTTCTCCTGCCTATTAAATTTAAGTAGTTATACTTTTATCAATCTCTAATCACTGATATTATTATTCAACTATTACTAATATTTATTATTTAAGTTCTTGTATTATCTAAAGTTAAATAATCAACTTTCGCAGTTATAAAATAAAAATATAAAATTTGAAATTTGCAGGTAAGTAATAGTTGTGGTGAAAATCCAGCTTTGCTGAATTTTTTAAAGGAACTCTTACCTTACCTATTAGTTCTTACTTTTTCACTCTTACTTCTTACTTTTTACCTCTTACCTACTCTACAAATTCCTATCTTACATTCTAAATTTCAAATTTTAAACCCTTATTAATCTAATGTAGAGCTTGAACTTTATGTGCGAAAGTTGAGTAGTTAATATATAAATTATACAGCTTTTTTAAAAATAATCATTTCAGTCTAGGTATTTTTATATAAGCAAACTAAAATAGCACTAGCATATCATCAATTACTTTGAAGAAACCTTTATAACTTTTTACTTTATTTTCTTTTATATCTATTACATTAATGGTTTCATCCCTACTTCTAATACTTGCACAAGTTATTAAATACCTATCCTCCATAAGCTCCTTTATTTTCCCTAAACTATCTGGATAAGTATATTCCACATTTCCTCTTAGCAATTCTTTTACATAGCAAGTTTCATTTTCCATATATTTGCAAGCAAATATATTCTTATTTTTTCCCACTAAATTGTAATCTATATTTAACGTATCTGCAACCTCATCTATACTTTGTACATTTTCTATATTTTCATCTAATTTATTTTGGTTTTTTACAGTATATATAGTTTTTTTCATAGTATTTCTATCTAGAAAAGTTACTATTTCTTCATTAGGCTTTCCAAAATCTTTTTTTACAAAATATATATTATCCTTATCTACTCCTAAAAACATTTCATAACCATCAAAGCCCTTATATGCTATGCTTTTGAAGCTTAATTCCTCTTTTCCTTCTTTTATCTCTTCAATAAACTTATCTGCACAAGTATATTTCAAATGATCCTTAAGATAGAATACATCTTCAATATTTTCTATAACATCTGGTTTTATATATTTATACTTCTTTTTATATGAAGTATTATATATATCCTCTATTGTAGATGCATTTAAATAGTTTTCTTCATAAACAATACACCTTTCTCCTGCCAATTCTGTTCTAAAGAAAACTTGACTAAACCCTCTTAAAAAATTTTTATCCTTTATTTCGTATTGATCACCTGAATCTACATTAAAAATATACCCCTTTTGGTATCCATATTGTTCCTCATCATGTTTTAAATCTAATTCAATATTTATATTCATAATACTAGATTGCTTTGCAAAAACACATATATAGTGGTCATTTATCATCTCAAATTCCATATCAGAATACTGGCTTTCCATATAAAAATTAAATATAGGAAACTCCTTCTCTACACCTTCTAATTCCACCTTATAAAGAGTATATAAATCTTTTGTCTTTTCCCTTTCCCTTGTTACATAATATATGCAATCTTCTCCCTCAATAAACTTATTGTAAACTACACCTTTATATAGATTATTAGAATTACTAGTTAACTTCTTCAATTTTTTAATTTTCAAATCATAGCCATAGTAACCAAATACCCTATGATCCGAAAACATACGCCCTACCCTTTTTATTTTCTCAAAGATTATTTTATCGTTAACCTTCTCTATTGGATTAAGTATTGTGTCACCACTATTTCTCATATCCAATATATCCATACAACCCCTCCTAAATTTGACTTTATACCTATATTCATATCCATTTTGTGGATATTTTAAACATTAAGTCAATATTTCATACCCTTCTCTTGTAACTACTATCGTATGCTCCCATTGAGCTGAAAGTTTTCTATCTTTAGTAAGAACCGTCCATCCATCTTTTAAAACATTGTACTCATAAGTTCCTTGATTAATCATAGGTTCAATGGTAAATACCATTCCTGGAAATAACACCATATCTCTTCCCTTCTCTCCACAATGAGCTACGAAAGGTTCCTCATGAAAACCAAGTCCTACTCCATGTCCACCATAGTCTCTTATTACAGAATATCCATTTTTCTCTGCATATTTTTGCACTGCGTACCCTATATCTCCTAAAGTAGCAAAGGGTTTAACTTGATTTATTCCTTCATATAGGCATTCTTTAGCCACCTTCACTAATCTTTCTGTCTCCTTATCAGCCTCACCAATTATATACATTCTGCTAGAATCTGAATAATAACCATCTAATATAGTAGTTACATCTACATTTACTATATCTCCTTTCTTTAAAACTGTTTCCTCATTAGGTATACCATGACAGACCACCTCATTTATAGAAACACACACACTTTTAGGATATCCCATATAGTTAAGTGGAGCTGGTACCCCACCATGTTCTACTGTATATTCATGAACCCAAGTATTAACTTCTTCAGTAGTAACCCCTTCTTTTATTTTCTCTCCTACCATATCTAGTACAGCTTTGGTTAATCTACCACTTTTTCTTATACCTTCTATCTCCAAATCTGTTTTTATCATGTCCCTATCAGGCACTATATGTCCTTCTGCTGCCAAAGCTTCCAATCTCATATCTAAATCCAAATGACAATCCTTATATTTTTTTCCACTACCACACCAGCATAATTTGTTCCAAAATTCTTTTTTCAAATAAAACACCTCCAACTTTCATAAATAAGAAAAAAC
Organism: Haloimpatiens massiliensis; assembly: GCF_900184255.1. Taxonomy (NCBI): domain Bacteria; kingdom Bacillati; phylum Bacillota; class Clostridia; order Eubacteriales; family Clostridiaceae; genus Haloimpatiens; species Haloimpatiens massiliensis. The sequence goes on from NZ_LT854639.1 coordinate 166,821, forward strand.
TATTGCATATATTTACAGTTTATTTATAATTAACAACCTTCTTTTTATTAATTACTAATTTTTAATTATCTAAAACACATATATTTTAGGTACTTTTTTTAGAGATTAGGAATTTCAACCTATGAATTAAGAACTTCTATTTTCCAAATCTATATTTGTAAAATTACGTAATAACTCTTTCTTAATTATTAACTATACTTATATTATACACTAAATAATCTTTTTTCGTAAAAATCCTAACCCTTTGTTGCAAAGATGGGTAATAAAATGATATAAATGTATTATGCCTTTATCTTTATCTTTAACAAATACTAATTTATGTATTATTTTATTTTGAAAGGAGTAGACTTTATGGATAAATCTAAACAATTAGGCACAGAGAGTATTGGAAAACTCTTATTTAAATTTTCCATACCAGCTATTATAGGTATGCTAGTAAATGCTCTATATAGCATAGTTGATAGAGCATATATAGGACATATAGATAAAATAGGTACCAACGCCCTTTCTGGACTAACCAGCACCATGCCCATCTCCACAACTATAATGGCTTTTGGGATGTTAGTAGGCATAGGTACTTCTGCTTTAATTTCTATAAAGCTGGGAGAAAAAAAGAAAGAAGAAGCAGAAAAAATACTAGGTAATGCAGTAGTTCTTGATACATTAATATCATTCATAGTAGGTATTTTAGGATTTATATTTCTTGATAAATTATTATTACTATTTGGAGCTGGAAAAGAAAGCCTTCCCTATGCCAAAACGTATATAAGCATAATACTTTTAGGTGCTCCCCTACAAAATATAGGTTTTGGTATAAACAACAGCATCCGTGCAGAAGGAAACCCTAAAATGGCAATGCTCACAATGGTATTTGGAGCTATTATAAATATTATACTTGACCCAATATTTATATTCGTATTTGGTATGGGAATTAAAGGTGCCGCTATTGCAACAGTAATTTCTGAAACCTTTAATACCATATGGGTTATGCATTATTTTATAAGCAAAAAAAGTGGAAGTATTTTAAAAGTAAAAAAAGAAAATTTAAAATTAGATTTAAGAATTATAAAATCTATCTTTGCTATAGGTATGTCACCTTTTGCAATGCAAATAGCTGCTAGCATAGTAGTAACCTTGTATAACCGTGGTCTATATACTTATGGTGGAAACAAGGCTGTAGCTGCTATGGGTATAATAAATAGTATTGCCATGCTTATTTTTATGCCTATGTTCGGAATCAATCAAGGGGTTCAACCCATAATAGGGTATAATTATGGTGCTAAAAATTATCTTAGAGTTAAAAGGGCATTAAAATTAGCTATATTAGCAGCCACTACCATAGCTACAGTTGGCTTCTTATGTGTTCAAATATTCCCTAAAACCTTAATAGGATTATTTATAAAAGATGATATAGAACTTTTAAATATAGGTGCTAGAGGACTTAGAATAGATTTAATTTTCTTACCTATAATCGGCATGCAAATTGTAGGTTCTAACTACTTCCAAGCTATAGGTCAAGCTAAAACTGCTATGTTCCTAAGTCTTCTTAGACAAGTAGTTATTTTAATTCCACTTATATTAATACTTCCTACTTTATTCAAATTAGATGGTCTTTGGATGTCGCAACCTTGTGCCGACGTAATTGCTTTTATACTTACAGGATTTTTCTTATATAGAGGCATGAAAGAACTAAAAGTCACTAATTAAGAATATTGTGAATCAATACATTGAAGAAAAATCTGATTTTAATTCCGTAATAAATGTGTAATTTGGGACTGTTCACAATACGCCAAGAACTTCTAAATGTCCCAAATTCCACATTTATTACTACATTAAAATCAGATTTTTAGTTTAATATGTATGTGGTTTGAGAGGAGAGGCCTACTAAAGGATGATTTTCCTCCGCTTCGCTATGGAAAATCTTTAATTTATAAAAAAAGCACTCATAATATTTTTTAGGCGTAGCCTTTCGTTTAATCTACAATCCTAGTTACTAATAATATTTTAACTAATTGTGAGATATAATTAGTCACTTTCATTAGGTACTAGTAACTGTCACATTATTAAAATATTAGATAAAATTTAATATATTTTGCCGTAAGGCATTGACTTGTATAAATCTTAAATTTGTAGGGTAGACCAGGTAAGAGGTAATAAGTAAGAAGTAAAAAGTAAGAGTTAAGGATAAAACTCAAAGAGTTTTTTATAATTAATTTATGAATAAATAACAAGAGAACAGCTAGTAAAAATATGAGCTCTTGAAAAAATTCAGCAAAGCTGAATTTTCACCACAACTATTACTTCTTAGCTATTACCTATTACTTATCTACAATTTCTTATTTGTCTAACAATTAAAGTTATATATTCTTATATATAACTCCTAATCATGCCTATGTATTTAAACTGGCTATCGCCAATAAAAGATTTTTAAAGCGCTTAAAAAGAAAGGCTATAACTATTTTATTTAATGAAATAGTTATAGCTTTTTTGCTTTACCATTTATTTAATTAAAGCTTTTCCGTAACATAGTGGCGGAAAAGCCTCCTTTAGTAGGCTGTCTCCCCCCATAAGTAATGTACATATGAACCGAAAAATCTGTCTTTAAGGTAACAATAAATATATTTTTTTAGACTATTGAGCTAGCCTTAGAAATTCTTTGTTTTCAAATTTCAATACCCGTTAAGAAGCTTTCATGTTTGAGCGCCGTTAGAAGCGAGTTTGAAAGCTTTAGGGGATTGAAATTTGAAAACATTAGAATTTCTTGGCGTATTGTAAGCAGTCTTAAAAAATATATTTATTGTGGACTTAAAGACAGATTTTTCTTGCAGCACTTGCTTCGTAATTTATTCTACTTGTTCATTCTAAGTGTATCGGCTATAGCTGCTAAGTTTCCTAATGAAGATAAAGATTCATTTGGAAGTATAAGTTTATTAGCAGGATTTTTAGCCATTTCTTGAAGAGCTTCTACTTGTTTAAGAGCAATTACCCTTTCATCTGTTCCTGATTCAATAATAGCTGCATTTACCCTTCTTACTGCTTCTGATTGTGCTTCTGCTATAGCTCTTATTGCTTCTGCTTTACCTTGTGCTTCTAAAAGTTGAGATTCCTTAAGACCTTCTGCACGCCTTATGTTAGCTTCTTTTTCAGCTTCTGCTCCAAGTATTCTAGCTTGCTTTTCACCTTGTGCTTTTTCTATTTGGCTTTGTTTTTGTCCTTCTGCTTGTAAGATTGTAGCTCTCTTATCTCTCTCTGCTTTCATTTGTTTTTCCATAGCATTTTGTATTTCTGCTGGTGGTATTATATTTTTAATTTCTACTGATAATATTTTTATTCCATATGCATCAGTGATTTCATCAACTATTTCCAATAATTTACCATTTATTCTGTCTCTTCCTGATAAAACTTCATCTAAGGACATGTCTCCAACTATATTTCTCATATTAGTAATAGTTGAATAAACTATACCTGATTTGTAGTCCTCTATATTATAAACAGCATCTTTTGCACTTAATACTTTATAAAATATAACATTATCTATGGATATATTTACGTTATCCTTTGTTATAACTGTTTGAGGTTGTATATCTAATATCTGTTGCTTTGTAGATACTTTCTTTCTTACATAATCAGCAAATGGAATTACTAAATGCCAACCTGGTTCTAATATTCTGTGGAATTGTCCAAACCTTTCAACTACAAATACATTACCCGTATTTACAACTTTTATTGAACTTAATATGATGGTTATAACTACTACTAATAAAATTATTACTAAAATTTTACCTGGCATAAACACACACTCCTTTAATTATTTTTCTTTATTTTTTCTATAATTAATTTATTCCCTTGTATTCCTACTATTTTTATTCTATCTCCTAGTTCTATTTCTTCACCTTTGTTTTCAACAGTCCAATATATACCGTCTACTTTTAAATTTCCTTTCTCTTTTATATTCTGATCACTAACTATTTCTCTACCAATGTATCCTTCTTCCATGGTTTTTGTCTTAGGTACAGTTCTCTTCATATTCTTTTTAACAATCGGATAGCCCGTAGCCATAAACAGAACACTAACTATGATAAACACTATAATTTGTGTACTAAAAGATAACCCTAGTGTTAAACATATTATTGCTGCTATAGCTCCCGCTGTAAACCATACAAATAAAAATGCGCTGGTGACTATATCTATAAGCAGTGCCCCTATTCCAACTATGAGCCATACAATTAATGGAAACCAGTCCATAAAATCTCCCCCTTTCTATGCATTTAAAATTATCTTTAATTTATGGTTATATTTAAAATATAATATAACTTCCATTAGTATAAAACCTAGTAATTTTATTTATATATTCTATATTATTAATTTATATCCTTTATTATATTATGCTATATAAAATTTTATGATATTTAATTAGGAATATTCCTTGAAATTTCTAAGCTTGTTTATATTATATAGTATAACTAAAAATATTAAAAGTTTATTTACATTCTAAAAAACGTTATTAATTACTATTTAAAGTGTTCTAAATAATCCTCAGTTCTTTTTTCTTATGTTTTCTCCTTTTTCCATTAAAATAGAAAGACTGTAATGTACCTCATTTATTTAATTACATGTTATAATAAAAAAAAGAATCCATAGAATACTTGTTAATGAATAATATTACTATCTATTTATAGAATTGGAGTGAGTTCAATGTACAATGGTTTTATAAAATTATCTACAGCCTGCCCTATAACTAATGTGGCAGACATAAATTTCAACTTGAAAAATATAAAAAAATGTATTGATGAAGCTTTAGAAGACAATTCTAAATTAATAGTTTTTCCTGAACTATCCATAACGTCTTATACCTGCGGGGATTTATTTAATCAAAAAAAGTTACTATTTAAAAGTGAAGAGGCCCTACAAAATTTATGCTTATTTTCTAAAGACAAAGATATCTTAATAGCTGTAGGTGCTCCTTTATACTCTAATTCGTGTCTTTACAACTGTGCATTTATTATATTCAAAGGTAAAATTTTAGGAATAGTCCCAAAAAGTTATATACCAAATTACTCGGAGTTTTATGAAAAAAGATGGTTTTCAGAAGGCCTTAGAATAGTAGATAAACATATTGACTTGAAATTTCAAAAACATATACCATTTGGAACAAACTTAATTTTCACCTGTGGCTCCTTTAAATTTGGAGTGGAAATCTGTGAAGATCTTTGGGTTACAATACCTCCTAGTAGTTATTTAAGTTTACTTGGTGCTAATGTTATAGGAAACCTTTCTGCATCTAATGAATTGGTAAGCAAAGCTAACTATAGAAAAAATTTAATTTCAAATCAAAGTGCTAGATGTATGTGTGCTTATGCCTATGCCTCCTCAGGGGTGTTTGAATCTTCCACAGACTTAGTTTTTGGTGGTCATCTTCTAATCGGTGAAAATGGAAATATATTAAGTGAAAATAATAGATTTCATAGAGAAAACCAAGTAGTAACTTCTATAATAGACATAGATAAACTAGTATCTGAAAGGCTTAAAAATATCTCCTTTAGAGATAGCGTTAAATTATGTCCTTTTGAAGCTTTAGAAATTCCTTTTGAATTTTCTGATTTAAATTTAGGCAAATTTACAAGATATATAGACAAACATCCTTTTGTTCCTGGAAATTCTGAAGAAAGAAGCTTAAGATGTAGTGAAATTTTCAACATTCAAGCATCAGCTCTAGCCAAAAGATTGACCCATACTAACAGTAAAAAAGTTATAGTAGGTATTTCTGGAGGATTAGATTCCACATTAGCTCTTTTAGTAATAGTAAAAACTTTTAAGCTTTTAAATCTTCCAAGTGAAAACATAATAGCTATTACTCTGCCCGGTTTTGGAACCACAGATAGGACCTATAACAATGCAGTATCCCTTTGTCAAAAATTAAAAACTGATTTTAGAGAAATAAATATAGTAGATGCCTGTTTGCAACATTTTAAAGACATAAACCATCCAGTAGAAAATCATGATGTAACCTATGAGAATGTGCAAGCAAGAGAAAGAACTCAAATACTTATGGATATTGCTAATAAAGAAGGCGGCTTGCTAATAGGAACTGGTGATTTGTCAGAATTAGCTTTAGGTTGGTGCACCTACAATGGAGACCATATGTCCATGTACTCCGTAAACTGTTCTGTGCCTAAAACACTTGTTAGATATTTAGTAAGATATGTAGCTGAAAATGAAGTAGCTGAAGATATTTCTAATATACTTATAGATATACTTCATACTCCTGTAAGTCCTGAACTACTTCCTAAAGATAAAAATGGTGAAATAACTCAGAAAACCGAAGATATAGTAGGCCCTTATGAGCTTCATGATTTTTTCTTATATCATTTTATAAAAACAGGCTCCACTAAAGAAAAAATACTATTCCTTGCCGAAAAAGCTTTTGACGGAGACTATAATAAAGAAACTATAAATCTATGGCTTGAAAAGTTCATAAAAAGATTCTTTACACAACAATTTAAACGTTCAGCTATTCCAGATGGACCAAAGGTTGGAACTATAAGCCTTTCTCCAAGAGGAGATTGGAGAATGCCTTCTGATGCCAGCTTTAATAGCTTTCTATAACTACTAACTAAATTTTCAGAGTTATAAAACCACACTTGCCATTTATATTTATCATAAATGGCAAGTCTCCCTACCTAAACTAGCACCCTAGCCCTCTAGCAAACTAACTCCGGCCCCCTAGCACACTGGCACACTAACTCTGGCCCACTATTTATACAGGTCCACAACCAGCCCTGTTATCTCATCAACAGTACTGGCTATATTTAAATTTTCACATTGTTCATTTAAAATAGCTGCAGTGATTTCTTCTAACTTTTCATCCACTGTTTCCACAGTTATAAAGTATTGAGTTTGCCAAAAACTTATATCTTTTTCTACCTTATACATATGCGATAAAACTGATTGCAAATACTCTTTTATAAGATTTTTATAAGCTTTCACATCTCTATAAGACTTAGTAATAGCCAACCTATTTCCCTTTTTCTTTATATTATCTAGCATTTCCTTCATTTCTTTTTGAGATTTTTGTTGTCTTGCAAAATTAAAATTTTGTGAAAAGTCTTTTTTATTCTTAATCTCATGTTTTTCTTGAGGAATTCCTACATTTCTTCCAATTCTATTTATTTCCACAACAACACCTCTATTTCACTTTGTATATTAATTCTCTTTCTTATAAACTTTTAATAATAAAATATATATTTATTAAATAGTGATATGATTTTTATCATTTATATTACTAACAATAATATTCGTAATAATTAATATTTTCTTCACCGAATAAGCTTTTGGTCTTCTATAATTATTATATAACATCTTCTAAAAAAATTCTTCTGTTTGCATATATGAAAATCGAAAGTTATAATTAAGCTTGGAGGTGGAACCATGAACGAACTTTTCACTATGTTCTTAACTTTTTTTAAAATAGGAGCTTTTACCTTTGGAGGTGGCTATGCTATGATACCTCTTATAGAAGCAGAAGTTGTAACTAGAAGACATTGGATTTCTAAGGAAGAATTTGTGGATATAATTGTCATTTCTCAATCATTCCCTGGAGCCCTTGCAGTAAATTGCTCAACTTTTATAGGTTATAAAATGGGGGGAATATTAGGTGCTATACTTGCTCTTTTAGGGGTTATAATGCCCTCATTTTTTATAATAATTGCTATAGCTGCTCTTTTTGTGCAATTTAGAAACAACTACATAGTAGATTTAATATTTAAAGGTATAGGTGCTGCCGTACCAATTTTAATATTAGTAGCCATAAGCAGTCTATTTAAGTCAGTAAAAAAAACTTACATAAATTATATAATTATACTACTATCCATTATAGCTATAGCTATATTTAAAGTTAGCCCTATATGGGTTGTGGTATGTTCTGCACTATACGGAATAATTTTTTTAAGGAAGCAGGTGCAATAATGAAGTTACTAATAGATATATTCTTAACTTTTTTAAAAATAGGTGCTTTCAGCTTTGGTGGTGGATATGCAATGCTTCCATTAATTCAAAAGGAAATAGTAGAAAAACATCAATGGATTAGTTTTAATACATTTAAAGATATAATAGGTGTATCTCAAATGACTCCTGGTCCCATAGCTATAAATTCAGCTACCTTTGTAGGTTATAAAGTTGCAGGAATAAAGGGAAGTTTATCAGGAACTTTAGGTGTTATAACTTTTTCTTTTATATTAGTTACCGTAGCAACTCATTACCTTATGAAGTTCAAAGACTCCAAGTTAATTAAATCAGCTCTTTTAGGTATGCGCCCCGCTCTAGTGGGACTTATAATTGCAGCTTTTATTCAGCTTGGTAAAGACTCTTATGTAGAAATAAAAGCAATTGTAATAGGGCTTATAATTGCCTTTTTATCATTTAAAACAAAACTTCATCCAATCTTAATAATTGTAATTTCAGCTGTATTAGGAATAATCTTTTATAGCATATAAGAAAATTATGACTTTGTCATAATTTTCAGTGGGCTAGGGTGTCCGAGGTCTAGTGGACTAGTAAAGGATTATTTTCCTACACTGTGCTATGGAAAATCTTTGATTTATAAAAAAGAGAGCGCTCATAATATTTTTTAGGCGTAGCCTTTCGAAAAATTATATGATACTTATCAAAATAACATAATAGCTAAAATTTAATTCATTTTGCCGTGAGGCATAGGGTTGTATAAATTTTAGTTTTAGTATTTTCGCTGGCTATCGCCAATAAAAGATTTAAGTTAAACCAAAAAAGATAACATAATTTCACGTTGTGAAATTATGTTATCTTTTTTAAATTGTAAAATTTTTCGTAATGTAATGAAGAAAAATCATCCTTTACTAGTCCTCTAGCACACTGTCCAACTAGCACACTTAAGCCATAAATCGCGGCACTTCTGCCGCAATTTATTCTTATGCTGCTTGTTCTTCAGCTTGTTTTTTGTTTTCTGGTCTATTATACTTTTTAGTAAATACTACTAATAACATTACTGATGCTATTATATATATAACTCCTGTAACATAATAAGCTTTTCCATATCCATTTTGTAGTGAGAATATAAATTGTTTTCCTAATACTCCAGCTACAACTTGTGCAATACCTTGAGCTACATATATAACTGCATTATAAGCTGGTCTAGCTTCTTTACTTACAAACTCCATTGGCAAAGCTTGTTGTACTGGCATAGCTGCATTCATAAATCCTGATCTTAAGAATAAACCTGTTCCTACTGCCATTACCATGTGACTTCCAAAAGCTGCTCCATTTGCTATAACCAACATAAATGGTATTGATACTAGAGCTAGTCCACCTAGAGACACAACTCTTCCTAATTTCTTAACAATCCATGGTGATACAAATATAAACATAACCATTGCAAAGTATTGGTAAGAAATAAGTGATGAAATAGTTGCTCTATCTATTCCCATTCTACTTAAGAATACTGAGAAGTAAGGAGTAATTAATGATGCTCCAAGTCTTATTAAGAATGCGAAAAGTACGAATAATACTATATATTTATTCAAGAATGCTTTCCAGTTCATTTTTTCCTTTGTTTCCTTTTTGACTTTCTTATAGTCTTGAGGAATTTCTTTTATTAATAATATTGGTACAAGTGTCATTGCTGCTACCACAGCGTATATTAATAAAGCATCTTTATGAGCTCCTATATAAGCTTGCAATTGTGTTGGATTAAAATCTGCTATCTTTTCTGTTAAAGTTTTTGCTTCTGCATATCCAATTCCTAATCTTGAAGCAAATCTATGAGATATTAATTTTCCACCTGACCATGTTCCAGCGATCATACCTAATATGTTTGTCCATAAAGTTGTTGAGAATATTTTTTCTCTGTTTTCTTCAGTAGTATAACAGCTTAAAAATGGTGATAATATAGCGTCGAACATACATACACCTATCATTATTACTGATGCTGCTATAGCAACTAACATAACTGAGCTTGACTTAGTTATTAATAATGTTCCTCCTATAAAAGCTATAGGTGAAAATGCTAAAACTTTTTTATAACCAAGCTTAGGTACTATTAATAAAAGAGCTGCACCACCATAAAAACCTATTCCCATTATTATTGACATACTAGCAGCTATTCCTTTTGTAGCTGCTGATGCATCAAGAAAAGTAACCATTGTATCAAGAGCTACTCCACCAAGCACTCCCATGAATATATATGCTATTATAAACATCCAACTATTAAAACTAGATCTCTTTTCCATTTCCATGTTTTTTTGCTCCCCCCCGATTAATCTAAAAGATTAATATCTTAAAACGTTTACTCCATGTTCACCTACCGCATTGCTCTATATTATATAAGTATAGAATCCTACGCTAGTTACACTTTTGAATAATAAATTTTTAGTTTATGTATAAATTTTTCATATTAAAGGATTTATTAAAATAATTTCAACTGCATAATATTTTTTCACAACATCACACTGGGCCCTAATGTGAGTTTTGAAATCAATTACAATATAATATATTTTGTTTTGAAAAGCAACACTTTGTCAAATAGTAGCATAATTGATTTTACAAAGTTAGACACATGCTTTTTTCTAAAAATATTATAATATTAAATTTAAAAAGCATTTTATCAATCCGTAATTGGCACATATATATCTGATATTGTTTTCCTTTGAAATACACATTTCTTCTATTAAGTGTCATTTCAACAGAAACACTTTTTAGCTATTTTACAATAATTTCAAAAATATTAATGCTATAATATTGAATTATTAAAATTCGAGTATTGCATATTTGTTATTTTTTTGCGAATTTATTACAACTTTTTTACAAGAAATATTAACTTATATAAAAAAATTTAAAAAAAAATAGATATTTTTCAGTCATTGTTAAATTTTTGTTCAATTAAAATTTACTAATATGTAATTATATTACATATTAGTATTTAAATTTTCAATAAAATTAAATACTACCTTTGTCGCTAATCTACATTCATCCACTTACAACTTGATCAACTTTCACATATAATTTTTAAATTTAACATCAAGTGAATAAAGAAAATACAAATATAATTTTTAATTTAAAATTAAGATTGAAATTCCTATATAATTTCTTGAATTTATATTTTATCCAAAACTCTTAAATGAGTTTTATCCTTCAATTTTCAATCTTTATTTTATAACTGAAAAAGTTGAATAATTAAATAAAAAGCTTTGAAAATAAGTTTCTTGGAAATTATAAACTTTGTTCACATATTATGAAGTAGGTATTGATATTTATATACATAATATGTTATAATTACCTAAGTTATTATATACAAAGGGGAGTAGCAGAAGCTTAAAAATGCTTTGAATTGTTCGTCATTACGGCTTAGCCCGGACAATTTACTCTAGGAATTGAGTTTGCAAGACCTTTGTCCTAATATTCTTTAGGACAAAGGTCTTTTTATTTATTATATTTCTTTATTCTTTTAAAAATTTATAATAAATTATGCAATTATATTAAATAATATGAAAGAGGTGAATAATAATGTGGTACAAAAAAAGTAAAGAGGAGACCATAGAAGCTTTAAATGTAAGAATTTCCACTGGTCTTTCTTCAGAAGAAGTAAAAAGAAGGAAGGAAAAATATGGTCTAAACCAATTAGCTACTAAAAAACAAAAAAGTCTCTTTAAAATGGTATTTGAACAACTAAATGATATACTAATATACATACTTCTAGCTGCCGCTGTAGCTTCAGGCTTTTTAGGGGAAATAAGTGATTCTATTATAATAGGAATAGTTATAATAATTAATGCAGTCGTAGGAGTTATTCAAGAATCAAAAGCTGAAAAAGCTCTTGAAGCCCTCAAAAAACTTTCCACACCTAAAGCTTTAGTTAAACGTGATGGTGAAGTAAAAGAAATTTCCTCAACAGAAGTTGTACCAGGAGACGTAGTAGTACTTGATGCTGGTAGATTCATACCTTGCGACTTAAGGCTTATAGAAACCGCAAACCTTAAAGTTGAAGAATCTGCCCTTACAGGAGAATCTGTTCCTGTAGATAAAAATGCAGACCTTTTATTAAATGAAGATGTACCTTTAGGTGACCAAAAAAACTCAGCCTTTATGTCCACACTTGTAACCTATGGTAGAGGTCTTGGAATAGCTATAGGAACTGGAATGAACACTGAAATAGGTAAAATAGCAAAAATGCTTGATGAAAGTGAAAATGAACAAACCCCTCTACAAAAGAAACTTGAACAATTAGGAAAAATCTTAGGTATAGGAGCTCTAGTTGTATGTGGAGTTATGTTTTTTGTAGGATTACTTCAAAAAAGACCTGCATTTGAAATGTTTTTAACTTCTATAAGTTTAGCTGTAGCAGCTATTCCAGAAGGATTACCTGCTATAGTTACTATTGTTCTGGCTATGGGCGTTCAAAAGATGATAAAGAGAAATGCCATAGTTAGAAAATTACCTGCAGTAGAAACCCTAGGTTCAGTAAATATAGTTTGTTCAGATAAAACTGGTACTTTAACTCAAAATAAAATGACCGTTACAAAATTCTTTGCAGACGATTCATTGTATAATATTGAAGATTTAAATCCAGAAAATCCTGTACAAAAACTTCTTATGGAAAATTTAATTTTATGTAATGATGCCACTTTTTCTGTTGAGTCAGAAACAGGCGATCCTACAGAAATAGCATTACTAGCTGCAGGAAATAAATTCAATATACTTAAAGAAGATTTAGAAGCTTCTCATACAAGAGTAAATGAAATTCCTTTTGATTCAGATAGGAAATTAATGACCACTGTAAATAAATACGGAGATAAATATTATGTAATGACTAAAGGTGCTATAGATAATCTACTTAATATAATAGATAAAGCCTATATAAATGGAGAATTTGTAACTCTTACTGAAGATCTTAAAAACCAAATAATAAAAGCTTCATATGCTATGTCTGAGGATGCCTTAAGAGTTCTAGGAGCTGCTTATAAAATTATAGATTCTCCTGATATATCTATAGAAGATTTAGAAAAAGATTTAACGTTCATAGGTCTTGTAGGAATGATTGACCCTCCTAGACTAGAAGTTAAGGATTCCATTTCTTTATGTAAAAGCGCAGGTATTAAAACTATAATGATAACTGGAGACCATAAAAAGACTGCTTTTGCCATAGCTAAAGAATTAGATATAGCTACAGATGAAAATGAGGCTATATCCGGTATGGAATTAGATAAATTATCTCAAGAAGAATTAAATAATAAAGTAGACAATTTAAGAGTATTTGCAAGGGTTTCACCAGAACACAAAGTTATGATAGTAAAAGCCTTTAAGTCTAAGGGAAATATAGTTTCCATGACTGGTGATGGTGTAAATGATGCCCCTTCTTTAAAATCTGCTGACATAGGTGTTGCTATGGGTATAACTGGTACCGACGTTGCAAAAGGTGCTGCTGACATGGTACTTACAGATGATAACTTCTCTACTATAGTTAAAGCCATTGAAGAAGGTAGAAATATATTTAATAACATTAAAAAATCTATATTATTCCTACTTTCATGTAATATAGGTGAGATAATAAGTATTTTCCTTTCCGTGCTTTTAAAATGGCCTACTCCACTTATACCAATACACATTTTGTGGGTTAACCTTATAACTGACACACTACCAGCTCTTTCTCTTGGTGTTGACCCTGGTGATCCTGGAGTTATGGATTCAAAACCTAGAAATCCAAAGGACAGCTTGTTTAAGGGTTCTATTGTAAGTTTAATAGGGAATGGAATACTTATAGGATTATTAACCTTAGCTGCTTTTGTAGTTGGAGTTAAAGTTTACACTAAATCTAGTGTCTTATTCCCATTATTACCAGATGTTATTGATGCTGATGCACTAGAACATGCTCAAACTATGGCTTTTGTTGTTTTAAGTGTATCTCAATTAGTTCACTCATTAAATATGAGAAATGAAACTAAATCCATATTCCAAATAGGATTCTTTACAAATAAACTTTTAATAGGTTCAATACTTATAGGTATATTCCTACAAGATGTTATAATAACTGTTCCTTTCCTAGCTAATATATTTAAAGTACATGATCTTAATGCTAAAGATTGGCTATTTGTATCCATACTAAGTTTAATACCTCTACTAATTAATGAAATAGCAAAAGCCATTAAAAAAGCTAGAAAGTAATATGTACCAAATAATAAATATAAAAGAACAACTATTAAATAACAAATATAATAAATACCAAATCTCAAAAATCAAAGATAATTAATAAACAAAAATAGGAAATATATTTTGCTAAATTCACTAAACATCACTGTACATGTTTAAATGCCGTCTTGCACAATATATTTCCTATTTTAATTCTTAATTTAATTGTATTTTGACAATTCATAACTATACATTGCCTTCCACCATTTGTCATTCTATAATTTGTCAGTTCTCAACTTTAACTTGTAAAATTCCTTCTTCTAGTACCTTTACAAATTTCACCAGGTATTCTTCCTCTAAATCTCGAAACCTATTGAATTCTGGGCTATCTATATCTAGAACTCCAAATACTTCATTATTTTTCATTATAGGAATTACTATCTCTGAATTACTTTGGCAATCACAAGCTATGTGTCCAGGAAATTTGTGTACATCTTCTACTCTTACAACTCTTTTTTCTTTCACTGCTGTACCACATACCCCCTTACCAACTTTTATTCTATTACATGCAGGTCTTCCTTGAAATGGTCCTAAAACTAACTCTCCATTTCTCATTATGTAAAATCCCGCCCAGTTTATTCTATCTAATATAACATTAATTATAGCTGAAGCATTAGATAAGTTAGCTATTAAATCCTTTTCTGAACTAATTTGTCCCTTTAATAACATAACCATATATTTATATTTCTGTTCCAAAGTCATTTTTTCGATTCCATCTAATTTAAACATTGCTGTGACCTCCTTATAGTGAACTCTCCCTCCACTTGCCTATGCTGAAGTGAGGGGTTCTTGATTAAAATAATTGCAAATAATCATATGATTATACCACAAAAAGCATTAGGTACATGAAAATAAATAACAAGTCAAAAATGCTGGTATATTTTGTGTCAGACAAGGAAGCAGGTTCCGCCGCTAGTAGAACTATCGGTTGGTTCTGTTGACGCAGTATGACGCAAAATAGACTAGCATACTGACTTGTCATTTATTTGAATGTGCCTTACATTACCTGAATTATGAAATTTTTCTGGAATGACTTTCATAAGAAGCGAAGGAACTGTTTAAATTTAATTTTAGAAATTCTTCTTTTAGACATATAAAATTATCGTAAGTCTGGCAAGAACGCCAGGCTAGCGAACCTGAGGCAAGACGCTGAATGTGAGCGTTAGATAATTTTATATGGCTAAAAGATTAGGATTTCTTAAATTAAATTTATTGTTCCTAGCTTTTATGAAAGTCATGAAGGAGAAATTTCATAATTGCCTCACATTATACCTTATTGTAGGTTAATCATCATATAAACTTTCATATAAAATACTAAATTCTGTATTCACAACTAAGCTCCACATAGTGCTGTGCTGACTTTTTAATACTATCTATTTCCTCTTCTGTAAGTTCTCTTACTACTTTTGCAGGCACTCCCATACATAAAACTCCTGAGGGTATTTTTTTATTTTGAGTTACTAAACTTCCAGCTCCTATTATAGTATTTTCACCTATTTCAGCTCCATTCAATATAATAGCTCCCATTCCCACCAAAACATTATTTTTTACTGTACATCCATGAACTATAGCTCTGTGGCCTACAGTAACTCCGTCACCTAATGTACAGGGTTTATCCATATCCACATGAACTACAGAATTATCCTGTATGTTTGTGTTCTTTCCTATATAAATTTTATTAGTATCACCTCTTAAAACCGCTCCATACCATATATTAGCTCCCGTTTCCAAGGTCACATCACCTATTATATCTGCAGAAGTAGCTATAAAAGTTTTCTCATTTATATTAGGATTTTTGCCCTTAAAATTAGTTAACATATATATTCACCTCTCCTAAAATCTTTTAATTAATTCTAATATATATATAAATCTTTTACAAGGCGCTTATATATATCTTCCAACAATATTAAAACTAGGGCATAACCTGTAAAGTAAATACCCTAGTTTATAAATTAACTTTTTAATAATCAGTAATCATTGGATCTGCTGCTTCGTTTATTCTTTTTTTCTTTTTTACATAAGCGTAGAAAGGAATTCCCATAACTGCAAGTAATAATCCATATAAACATACTTCAACACCTGATCCCGCCATAGCCCAAAAGGCATATATCAATCCTAAACATGGTGTTATACACTTTTTAATAACCGTAATTATATCTATTTCCTTATTTTCTCTGAATATTAACTTTATTTCTGACGCTGCTGCAAAGGCATAAACAGGAAGATATGCCACTGTAGCCAATAACATTATAAAATTAAACGCTGAAAGCATAGACTTTGTGTAATTCATAAGCAAAAGTACATTTGTAAGTACAGACCCTATTATTAAAGAAGCATATGGTGTATTGTATTTTGGATGAACTTTTGCAAATACTTTTGGAAATATTCCTCCCTCACCTGCTGCATAGGAAACACGAGCTGTTGCAAAAATCCAACCTGTAGTAGTGCCAATAACACTTATAATAGAAGCTATTAATATAAATTTAGTAATGCCGCTACCTAAAAATCTAGAAAATATTTCTATAATAGGTGCTGAACTTTTAGCTAATTGTTCTTGTGGTACAGCTCCCATAGCACATACACTTATAAGCATATATACAATTATAGCTATTACAATCCCTAAAATAGTACTTAACTTAATATTTCTCTCTGGATTTCTTATTTCACCTGCTGCTACAGAAGCACTTTCAAAGCCTGTAAATGCCCAAAGTGTACACACCATAGCTGCTGGCAAAGTACTAATTCCTTTTCCAGTTGGAAAAGCTGGTGCTAAAAATTGCGGATTAAAATAGCATGCAGTTACAACTATAAATCCAAAAAATAAAGCTATTTTAAATATAGTAATGGCCGTTTGAATGACACTAGCCTCTTTAACTCCGATTATATTTATTATAGTAAATATCCATAAAATGCTACTGGTATATACAAAGGATAAAAATGGACTTCCTGATATTGATGGTATTAAAGCTCCAGTATAACTAGCCACAGATGTTATTATAGCCGCATTTCCTATCCAAGAAGCATTCCAATATAACCATGCATTTAAAAATCCAACAAAATCTCCAAAAGCCTCTTTAGGGTACTCATAAGGTCCTCCTGTTTTAGTTATTTTAGACCCCAAATTTGCATAGGATAAAGCTAAAAATATAGAACCCATACCTGTTATGGTCCAAGCCATTATAGTAGCACCTGGACCTGTTGTGTTTGCTAAAGTGGCTGGAAGCATAAATATTCCCGAACCAATCATATTTCCTGCCACTAACATGGTAGCAGTTAAAAGGCCCATTTGTTTTTTAAGTGATATTTCCCTTTTCATCTTTAGTTTATCTACCTCCGCATTTAAAAATTAACATGCTAAATTTATCACAGTAAAGTACCCTATGTCAATAAAAAATGCATAATTTATCATTAAAACTTATAATTATAATTTTTAGATAAGTAATGTACGAAGTAAAAGGTAAAAAGTAAGAAGTAAGAGTTAAGGATAAAACTCAAGGAATTTTTTATAATTAATTTGTAAACAAATTCCAAAATAGCTATACTTCCCCCCTTCCATGAAACTTTAATAAATAATTTTCAATTTTATTTTTATTAAATCTTTATAAATCAGCAGTCTTACGCCAAAAAACTTTTTAAGCACTTAAAAAGAAAAGATATAACTACTTCATTTAATGAAACAATTATACCTTTTCCCACTATACCATTTATTTAATTAAAGATTTTCCGTAACATAGTAGAGGGAAATCCACCTTACCTCTTACTTAAATTCATTACCTATAACAATTTATATCCGTTTCTTCTTTAAGCTTTTTAAAATTAATTTCTTCCAACTCTTCTATGAGCTTTTCTTGAACTCTCATCAATGCATGATGCACTGCACATTTTCCATTTTTGTTTGCATTACATTCCTCTGGAGAATAAGTACATCGATTTATACATATAGGACCTTCTACTGCTTCTATAACATCTTTTAAAGTAATATTTTCTGGACTTCTTCCTAAAGAATATCCACCCTTTACACCTCTATAAGATTTAACTATACCTGCAGTCTTGAGCTTTCTTAAAAGTTTTAATAAAAATCTCATAGGTATGGATTGATTTTCAGATATAATCCTAGCCTCTAAAATCTTATCTTCTCCTAATATACTTAAACAAAGTACTGCTCTTATTGCATAATCTGATTCCTGAGTTATATTCATTTCTTCACTCCCACTTTATCCCATAGTGCAGCTACTGCAATATTCATTTTTAAAAATAAGAGTTAACAATAGCTATACAAATTCTAAGTTTTCATTGGAATAAAATCTCATCTAAAACTTAAAAAATCTGTTTATTTAGCTGAATTAAAAATCATTTCTATCATAAAATCGTAAAGATCCTTAACTTTATCATTTTTCTCTGGCATTTTTATATCCATCTTTTTATTTAAATCGAAAAGTACCATATCTATGTCATAAGTTACTTGTGCTCCTTCTAATACTAAATCCATATTAACCTTCTCACTTACAACATAATCGTCTTTTATTCCAAATTGGAAAGTAGCACCTTTATCTCCTATGATTTTAGGCATTTTATCTACATTTTCCAAGCTCTTTTTATAATCTACTTTTCCTTTTTCATCTTTTACAAGTATTTTATCTAGTACTGTTTCTAGTTGAGTTTTTCTCTTTTTATCTGAAAGGAAGGACTTTAAAAATTTCTTAAGCCCTGCATCATCCACTTTTATTTCATATACATCGACATTTTCTTTTTTACCATTTATATCTATATCTTTTTTACCTTGTTTTGTTAGCATTTTCTTTCCATTTTCTTCTACATAACCTTTTACGAATTCATTTAATCCTTCTTGTAAATTCGTCATGCTTTCTGTCATACCTTTTATATCCTCTTGAGGCATGGCTCCAGCTTGAGTTCCCATTTCTTTATTCATTTTTTCTACAGTATCTTTTCCCATATAGATATATTCTATACTTTTATTAGCTAACTGCATTTGACTTTTTAACTCTTCAGGTAATTTTATAAATATCTTATAATCATCCTTATCTAAATCTACAGAAGATATCATATTAATGTTTAATTTTTCACCCATAATATTATAATCAACATTCATATCCATCTTTGCATTTTTATCTTTTTCCGTAACAACCTTTCCGCCTATTTTCATATCTAAATTTTCTAAACCACCTGCAGAAGCCGCTTCTTTTCCTGAAATCTTTACTTTATAATCCCCTTTAAATCCATAGGATTTTAAATTTGAGTTATTATCAATAGCCTTAAATAACTTATCATTAGCTCCACATCCTCCCAGCAAAAATGTTACTAAAGCTAAAATTAACATAGAGCTAACTAACTTTATTTTTTTCATAAAATATTACCTCCTAATTCGTATATAATTATAATTATAACAGAATAACATATAATTACATATATAAATTTAAATAATTATTTACATTTTTTTATTTGGGAGGCAAATTATATACTTTAATCCATAAATAATTTAAAAAGAAAAGGTAAAGCTAGAAATTCATAAATAATTCTATAAAATAGAAGTCAGATAATTTGAATTTAGGTTATATTTATTTTATAATACAACATGTGGTATAACTTTTTCATACTATTAACTATATATAGTATATATTAAGGGTATAGTAAAGATAATACATGGAGGTGAAAAAAGCTGGCATTACCAGCGACTATATGAATGATATAAAAGATTTATTTAAAAGAGTATTTACAAAAGACTTAGAAAATCAAAATGATAAAACTGTTTACGACCTTTTTCAGTGGAAAAAAACTGATGTTATTTTAAAAGACCACAAAAGCGGTAAAATATTATTAGAGATGAAGGATTTAGAGTTTCCCATGCACTATTCACAAAATGCCTGTGATATTATAGCTTCAAAATATTTTAGAAAATCAGGAATTCCTAATAAAATAGGTTATGAAAACAGCATGAAAATGCTCTCCCATAGATTAGTGAGTTTTTGGTGTGAATCTTTAAAAGATGATGGAATTATAGAAACAGAAGAGGAATACTCCATATTTTATGATGAAATGGTTTATGGCCTTCTAAACCAAATGTATGCTCCAAATTCTCCTCAGTGGTTTAATACTGGCTTATCACTATGCTATGGAATCACTGGAAATAAGCAAGGAAATTATTATTTCGATAAAAAATCAAATAAAGTTGTAGAAAGCAAAGATTCCTACACTAGAACCCAAGCCTCTGCATGCTTTATATTATCTATAGAAGATAAACTTCTAGGAAAGCATTCTATTTCAGATCATTTTATAACTGAAACTAGGTTGTTTAAAGGCGGTTCTGGTACAGGAACAAATTTTTCTAATATAAGAGCTAAAAATGAAAATCTTTCTGGTGGAGGAGTTTCATCTGGTCTTATGAGTTTTCTCAAAGCTTTAGATAGAAATGCTGGTGCTATAAAATCTGGTGGCACCACAAGACGTGCTGCAAAAATGGTATGCCTAGACATAGATCATCCTGAAATTCAAAACTTTATAAACTGGAAAGCGAAAGAAGAGCAAAAGGTAAGAGATTTAGGAAAGATGGGTTATGATACTAGTTTTGAAGGTGAAGCTTACGAAACAGTTTCAGGCCAGAACGCTAATAACTCCATAAGATTTTCAGATTCCTTTATGCAAAAAGTCGAAAACTTAAATAATAATCCAGATGCAACTATAGAATTAAAAGGTAGAGTGGACGACTCTGTAAATAAAAAAGTTTTAGTTAAAGATTTATGGAATTCTTTTAATAAATGTGCTTGGGATTGTGCAGACCCTGCCTCCCAATTTGACGATACCTTTAACGCATGGCATACATGTCCTGCAGGAGAAGATGGAAAATTTGGTGCAAAACACAATAGAATTAATTCTACAAATCCCTGTGGTGAATATGCTTTTTTAGATGATACCTCATGTAATCTAGCGTCTATAAATATATACAAATTCTACGACCATAAATATAAAAAATTTAAAATAGACCAATACCTTCACTTAATTGGTCTTACACAATTAGTATTAGAGGCTTCAATAAATTGGGGTCAATTTCCTACAGAAGACATAGCTAGAAAAACTCATATGTTTAGAACCACTGGACTAGGTATTGCAAATATAGCATCATTATTTATGGTAATGGGGTACCCCTATGATTCAAAAGAAGCTAGGGCTTTAGCCTCTGCCCTTACAGGCATTTTGACAGGACATTCATATTATGTATCCTCACTAATGGCAAAAAAAATAGGACCTTTCCCAAAATATGAAATAAATAAGAAATACATGCTTAGAGTCATAAGAAATCACTGTAGAGTTGCCAGTGCCTTAAAGGATAATTTCGAAGGTTTAAACTATACTCCAGTAAAAGTTGACCATAGTATTTTAGAAAAAATGGGGTTAAATTACTTAGGAAATAGTTTAAAAGAAAGTTTTAAATCTGCTTTAGATTGTGGTGAAGAATATGGCTATAGAAATGCTCAAGTATCGGTTATAGCACCTACAGGAACCATATCCTTGGCCATGGATTGTGGCGCCACTTCCATAGAGCCTTATTTCAGTCACTTTGTATACAAAAAGCTTTCTGGCGGAGGCTACATGACCATTGTAAACCCTGTTATAGAAGAATCCCTTAAAAATTTAGGTTATTCACCTAATGAAATAAAGGAAATTATAGATTATATATTAAGAAAAGAAACAGTAATAGAAAATGACTTTCAATATGAAAAAATAGTGGATGGCAAGATAGAAGGTGCCCCTCATCTTAAAGAAGAACATTTATCTATTTTTGATACAGCCAATGTATGCGGCAGCGGAAAGAGATATATTTCCTACAAGGGTCACGTACTTATGATGGCAGCCCTAACTCCACTTATTTCTGGCTCTATATCTAAAACTGTTAATTTACCAAAAGAAGCTTCAGTAGATGATATTAAAAATGTTATATTAAAATCTTGGAAACTTGGAGTAAAAGGAATTTCCATATATAGAGATTCTTCAAAGGTAAGTCAACCTCTTAATAATACTCTAACAGATTCTAAAGAAAAATCTTTAGAAGATTTAAATTACAAAGAGCTACTACAAAAAGCCAAAGGATTAACTGAAGAATTGGATACATTAAAACATGAACATCGATATTCCACAAGACATAAACTTTATGGAATACGCCAAGGAAGAACTCATCCTGCTCAAATAGATAACGTAAAAATATACACTACAGTAAACAGAAATGAATATGGGGAAATATCTGAAATATATATAACAACTGATAGAGAAGGCACTACCATAATGGGACTTTTGAATTCCTTATCAAAATCACTATCTGTAATGCTTCAATATCATGTACCACCAAAAGACATCTCCGCAATGTTAAGAGGACAGATATACGAACCTTATGGTTTTGTTCAAAAACACCCATATATAAAATATGTATCTTCAATTTCAGATTTAGTTAGTAAAATAATAGATATAGAAGTTGGGGACTATAGTAGATGTCAAGTAAAACCAGAATATTTAACCAACGACACCACTGAAGGCTCTAAAGGGCTACTAGGAAGTCTAGATTTAAATGCCCTTGGAGGTAAATCTAAGCCTAGCTTAGATTTAAAAAAACCTGAATCAAAAATCAAAGATAATACTGAAGTTCTCAATAATATGAACTTAGAAAATATAAACTTTCAAGAAAATAAAAATTCTAAGTCTGAAAAATCTTCTAATAATAAAATTGAAGGTGAAAGACTTTACACAGAAATCTGTCCTAATTGTTCCAGCTCACGTATGGTACAAAATGGAACTTGTAAAGTCTGCTTAGACTGTGGATCAACCACAGGATGCTCATAAAATTATTAACTAAAAACTAATAGTTAATAATTCAACTTTCGCAGTTATAAAATAAAAATGTAAAATTTGCAGGTAAGTAATAGGTAAGAGCTAAGAAGTAAGAGTTAATGATAAAACTCAAGGAGTTTTTTATAATTAATTTGTAAGTAACAGGTAATAAGTAATAGTTGTGGTAAAAATTTATGAGCGTTCCCAAATTTTAGGTTTATTGAATTTCTTAAAGAAACCTTACCTTTTACCTATTAGTTCTTACCTGTTCACTCTTACTTCTTACTTTCTATTTCTTACTTCTTACTTTTTAACAAAGCTCACATCCTGTTTTATGTTTAAATATCTCCTTCATTTCCTCAAATACTTCCGGCGCTATAGGTTCCTGTAGCTTTAATGTTACTGAAAAATTAAATGGATTAAAAGATGGATTCTTTTTAAGCATAACTCCTTTTTCGCTACAAAGTGCCAATGCTAAATTAATAATTTCATTTTGATTACATGAAGTAGCTATTTTTATGTTCCAACCCATATTTTCTGAAATACACATTAATTTCTTTAAATATCTTTGACCCACCATAGGAGTTATAAAAGAAACTTCCATATACTTGTACTTTGATATATTCTTTATACTCTTTTTATATGGTCTAAACTCTTCATACATAAAACTATCATCTAAATACTTTATAGCTGCGTTTTGTTCCATTTCATTTACTCTTGAAGTTTTTATTACATCTTCATTTTCAAAATTACATTTGCTTCCCTGTAATTGATTTTTTATTTCCAATGTCATTCCTGTCTTATCATTAAATTCTTTAGCTTTATTTTCAATCTCTTGCTTATTATATTTTTCACTAAATGAACTTTCCTCATATAAATCTAATATTACCTTCTCCTCATCTAATTTATAGGATATTTTCTTTACACATGCAGGTTCAAATAAACTTTTTAACAACCTCTCTGCTGCATTAGTATTAAAACTATCACTTACAGTTATCTTCCAAGAGAATTCCTCTTGGAACTTCTCTATTAATTGATATATGTGCTCTGAAACTCTCTTTGGGAAATTAAAGTAAAGCACAACTTTCTTTTCTTCCATCATAAGACCAGCTTTTTTATAATCAAACCTTCCAAACCTTTCCTGAATAATTTGTGATATTTCATTAGGTTTTAATCCTTCTTTTTTTAAATTTTTCTCCACTTTATCTAAACTTTCAGCCTTAAATAAAAATAGTCTCCTTTCATCTGGTACGAAATAAGGTGTATTTAAAATAACCTTTTGTGCATTAAATATTTCCTCTTCTACAAATACTTTTTTTCCGTTCCAAATATAATAGAGTTCTTCTACTGTAAAAAGTCTATCTCCATAGTTTTCTGTTGTATACTCCCAAAGCTCTCTTATACTATTTTCACCTAAATTTTTACATCTCTTCATAGACTTTAAAGGAGATTTTTTTAGCTGCTTTCTTTTACTTTTAATATCAATATTATAACCTTCACCACTTTCTGGTGTGTATAGTTTTCCTTTAAACTCCTGCATAAGCTCTTTCGCAAAAGTTCCTATTATTTCTCTTTCACCATGAACTAAAAAAAGCTCCTTAGGTTGTACTCTCTGTACAACTCCTTTAATTTCACTTTTGTCTCCATGGGCAGACAAACCTACTCTCTCCACATGACACCTAACAGGTAGGATTTTTCCATTGATTTCTAAGCTCTTCTCTTCTTGTTCTTTTAGCAAATTTAAAAGCTTTCTTCCAGGAGATTCTTCATCCTGATATCCACTTATAACTATATATCCATTTTCCATAGAACATATTTTTTCTGCATAAACAGGACTCCAACCACCTGTTAACATACCAGAGCTGGCAATTATTATACAAGTTTCACTACCATTTATTATTTCATTTCTAATCTCTTTATTATCTACAGCAATTATACTCTCATCATAAAAAGGTTCTATTCCCCTTAATATTTTCTTACCTAAGGAATTTTTAAGATAAAGAGGATTTCTTTTATAGACAGTATTTATATCTTTAATCATTCCATCCACATAAACTTTTATCTTTTTAATTTCACCTTTATTCATAGCCTTTTTGAGCATTAATATAATCTCTTGAGCTCTTCCTAGGGCAAAGGATGGAATAAGCATCTTTCCCTTTACATCTATACATTTCCTAACCAAATCTATAAGCCTTTTCTCTTCTACCTGCCTATTAGAATGAAGCTTATCCCCATAAGTACATTCCAAAATAGCTACATCCGGTCTTAATTTAGGAAATTTAGCTCCTTCTACTGTATTTTGAGAAAATAATGAAAAATCCCCTGAATAAAATAATGCACCCTCATGGCTTTTTATGTACACACAAGAAGCTCCTGCTATATGACCTGCGTTGTAAAATGTGATTTTTATATCTGGAAGTATTTCAAATTCTACTCCATAATTTATAGTAAATATTCTATTGAGCATATCTTCAACATTATTTTGTGCATAAAGAGGTATCTCGCTTTCTCTACTGTTCATAATTTTTAAACTATCATATAATAGAACCTTGGTTAAATCCTTTGTCATATTATTCATATATATTCTAGCATTTGGATATTCCTTACTTATTATCGGAAGGGAACCTATGTGATCCATGTGAGCATGGCTTATAACAATAGCATCTATTCCACCCTTCTCTTGTATAGTTCTGAAATCTGGCAACGGATCTTTACTAGCACTTTGTCTTATTCCGCAATCTAGCAATATATTTTTATTACAAATCCTCAAAAGTATAGAGCTAGCACCAACTTCCCCAGCTCCCCCTAAAAAATAACTATTCATACTCAATCACTTCCTTAAAATCTCTCACTTTTAAATTTATTTTTATGCATAAATCAATAAATTTTTTTTATCATATTTTCAAAACCATATTTTATAGTATTTAAAAATTATGTATATTTTTTTACAATATTATATTTTGTGTAAATTTTTTATAATGTATATTGATTCATATAAAATATTATACTATAATTAAATTGTTAATATATTGAATATATTAATAATTTATATTTCAGGTTATATTTATACATATTTTCTTGAACTTTATTCATAATTGTCTTTTTGAATTTATTCATAATTATGCTTATTTATTCACATAGGCTGACCTCTAAACTTCAAGTATGTTTTTACACCCTTAAAACTTACAAATTACTATTTATATTTATATTTCTACTTATTATTATCTCATTATTCTATATAACATATAAGTATTATGATATATATCCTTAAGATAAAAATTTATTATAGGAGTTGATAATATGAACCTTTCAGAGAAAAGAAGAAAACTAAAAAAGCAAATAACTAATTTACAAACTAAACTAAACAACTCCGTGATTTGCGCCGATGATAATTTAGGCAATAACAAGCTTATCCTTAAAGCTAGCATGGAATTAGACGAGCTCATAAATTCATATATGGATCTGTTAAATAAAGATATAGATAAAGACTATTGATATAAATTTATCATTACATCAATAGTCACTTCTCTAATTATTATCTTTTTTCATAGCCTTATTGGGCTTAGCTTTTGGTTTTATTACATCTTTTTTATTGTTCTTCTTTTTATCATAAGGACTTATATATCTACCTTTAGTCGCATCGGTTTGGATGGCTTCAGATCCCTTCATAAATCCTTTTAAATCCATATACCACAATAAGAATATAATACTTAAACCTGATAATATAATACCTAAAGCACCATAAGGATTTACCCTTAAAAATGATTGAACAACTATAGTAGATAGACCTAATACTAACACTATCCATTTATGTTTTACTTTGATTTTTCTTAAAACATATCTTTTTAGCAAATTATAAGCTATCAACATAACAATAGAAAAAGCTAATAATTTTAGTATAGCCATAAATATTTTCATTTACATAACCTCCTTAAGTCCTAATTATAAGCCTCATATTAATAATTTTATCATAAAATTCACTATATATGTAATTAAATATTTGTTTTACGTATTAAAATTATTAAAAGTGTAAATAATAACTATGAAAATTATTATTAGAAGGAGATGTTTAATTTTGAGAACATTAGATAATATTGCTCTTGTATTAGTTATAATTGGAGCAATTAATTGGGGACTTATAGGATTCTTTAGATTCGACTTAGTTGCTGCTTTATTTGGTAACTTAAGTACATTTTCAAGAATAGTATATGCCCTTGTAGGTATAGCAGGTCTTTATGCTATTTCCTTCTTCGGTAAGGATAGAAGGGAAATAGAGGAATAAAATAAATTTAATCCCCAGTTCTAATTTCAACTCTCCAAATCACTACCATAAGTATTTGAAGTCTGAAATTAAACACTGGGGATTATTACTTATAACTTATCTGCACACTAGGCAACTAACACACCCATCCAATATTCTAGCAAGCTGGAACCCTACCTCTCGCTAACACTCTAACACCCTGGCCCACTAGCACTCTGGCAAACTAGCCCCCTAAATATGCCCTTCTACAGGTTTTCCTATAAATCTAACAATAGCAAATAGAATAAGTGCATCTAATAAAAGAACTATATAAACTGGCATTCCTAAAGTAACTGGTATATATCCAAATATTCCTGTAACAAAAGCTACACATAGTGAATATGACATTTGAGTTTTAACGTGCTTAATGTGATCGCAGCCTGCTCCCATGGAAGATAATATAGTTGTATCTGAAATAGGAGAGCAATGATCTCCAAAAATAGCTCCTGTTAAAACTGCACTTATACTAATGGTTAAATATCTAAAATCCCCTGTACTCATAGCACTGGCAAGAGGTATTGTAAGCGGCATAAGTATTCCCATAGTTCCATAGGAAGTTCCCGTAGCAAATGATATTATAGACGCCATTATAAATATTAAAGTTGGAAGTAAAAATATTGGTATTTTATCTGAAAGCATAGAAACTAGAAATTTAGCAGTTCCCAAATCTTTTATAACACCACTTAATGACCAAGCTAAAAGAAGTATAACTCCTGTTATAACCAAAGTTTTTGTTCCTTCAACCCATGTATCTATGGCCTCTGAAACTGTAAATATTTTTTGCGCAACTCCCATAAATATAGCAACAATACTTGCAAATAAAGCTGATTGGAATAAAACTATACTAGCATCAGATGCGCCAAAAGCCTCCCTTATAGCTGCAAAAGATGCAGGAGCAGTATTAAATAGATCTATCAGTGCTTTATCTTCTCCTGCCATAATAGCATGATATCCATTTAAGTAAAATCCTATAAAAGCTCCAACTATTAATACTAAAATAGGTATTATTGCATTCCAAACATTTAACTTAATTCCTTCCTTAGGCTCTAATTCTTTAGAATCTATATTATCTAATTCTTCTGTTTCACTTCTATTTCTAGCATCTCTTTCAAACTTAAGCATAGAACCAAATTCTCTAAGAGTTATAGCTGTAAATACTATAAATAATAAAATTAGTATATTGTAAAATCTATATGGTATAGTAGAAATAAAAGCGTTGTATGCGTTGGTCTTTGCTCCTATTTGTTGAAAACCATCTTTTATTAAGCTAACTTCATATCCTACCCAAGTAGATATAAGAGCTATACCTGCTATAGGCGCTGCTGTAGCATCTATTATAAAAGCTAGTTTTTCTCTAGATATTTTCATCTTATCCGCCACTGGACGCATTATAGGTCCTACTATAAGTGAATTGGCATAATCATCAAAGAATACAAATATTCCTAAAATCCAAGTAATAATTTGAACACTTACAGGGGATTTTGCCTTTTTGGACAAAGATTCTGCTATAGCCTTTGCTCCACCCATTTTAGATATAAGAGCTATAAGCCCTCCTATAGTCAAACACTGGAGTATTATTCCCGCATTCCAAGGGTCTGCAAGAGATTTTAAAATCTCATTTACAACCATTAAAAATGCATTTGGTATTACAGATAAAATATTAACCCCGTTTAGTTCAAGTAAAATCGCTCCAGAAAATACTCCTAAAAATAAAGACAAAACTACATTTTTAGTTATAAATGCAAGTACTATTGCCACCACTGGTGGAACTAATGTCCAAAATCCAAATTTCTGAGCATTTAAAGCAGCTTTATCCACTTCCTCAGCAAAAACAGTTAAATTTACTGAATAAATCATAATAAATGTAATTAGTACAAATAAAAATCCTTTTCTTCTCATTTTCTTCTCCTCCTATTAGTTTTGGAAGAGAACTAGTGAACAACTAAAAAAGGCCTTGAGCTAAACTCAAGGCCGAATACACATTAGGATACGCAAGAGAACTACATACTGCAAAACAATATAAAATGTTCTCATTTAAAATTCCTTAACGCGTAAACATTGTTGACCAATAGCTCTCCACAAATAATTGCTTACTTGTGACAGTGATACACATATTTTATGTATCCCCAGCATTGAAGATTTTAAGCATCCTCTCCAAGCTTCGGCAGTATTTCCTTTCCTGCTACTTCATAGTGCTTACCTCTGTAGCAATACTCTTAAACACTGCACCTCTATTTTCACAAATATTTACTTGAAAATAATTATATTTGTTTTTATTTAAAACTTATGTAAATGCATTTACCTATGTGTTGATTATAATAAGCTTTACCATCTATGTCAAGAGTTTTTTACTTCTAGTATATTGCATTTTGCGGGTTCTGCTGACGCAGTATGACGCAAAATAGACTAGCATACTGACTTATTATTTATTTGAATGCGCCTAAAATTCTTTAATTATATATAAAAAGTAGTATACTTAATAATATACTGCTAATAAAAAATTACAAGGGGTGATTTAAAATGACTGATTTACCTATAAATTATAAAATAGTAGAAACCACCATAGATGAGCTTTTAAAATTCTTTAAAAAATCTACTATAAGAGGATATTGTAAAAGCTGTCCAAATTACCAAAAGGTTTGGTCTTGCCCACCTTATGATTTTTCTGAAGAAGAATATATAAATGAATATAAATTTGCATATATAATAGGAGCTAAATTAAATTACAGTAATATACAAGATCAGATAAATAAGCTTATTTTAAACAAATTTGATAATATTCACATATCCACAAACATATACTATTCTTTAAGAAAAATTGTTGATAAAAAAATGTTTTCTGTGGAAAATTTATTCACTGATTCCAAAATACTTCTAGGAGGTAAATGTACTTTATGCACTGAGTGTTCAAGACAAAAAAATAACCCTTGCCTCCACAAGGATAAGTTAAGATATTCCTTGGAAAGTTTGGGTTTTGAGGTTTCATCTATAACTGAAAACATTCTAAAGGATAAAATAGTATTTACAGGAGATTCTCTCCCACCATATTGTTTGTCTATATATGCTCTTTTATCAAAGAAAAAGCTTTCAATAGAAGATATTACACTACATCTTTAATAAAATAAAGTTAATTCAGGAATTTCAATAGTAGCGCTATTTGCACTTTTATATTGATCATGTATTTTCTTAATCTTTTCGAAGTTTTTTTCTATAATATCAAAGGAACTTGATGGATAACCCTTAATCTTCTTTCCACTTTCATATGCCTTATTCATAGTAGAAAATCCCTTTTCTACATCTGATGCTCCAATTATATAATAAACAGCTATATTGTTTAAAGTTAAGATATCTTCTTTATCTTCCTTATAGGCCTTATCTAAAAGTTCCTTTACCTCCTTATATTTTCCTTTATAAAAATAGAAAACTGAAAGAGTTCTATAATATTTAGTTTCTGTTGGGTTTAATTTAATACACTGCTTTAAAATTTCTTCACCCTTTGAATTATTACTATCTAGATATATAGTAGCAATATTATATTTAATTTCACTATTATCCTTTTGTAATTTTTCTGCAATTTCATAGTATTTTATAGAATTCTCTATATCTTCTTGAACACTCCAAAAATAATTTCCTGCATTCATCATTACATTATAGTTAAAAGGCTCTCTATAAAAAGCCTCAGTGTAATAGGCAACAATAGAGTTACTATTTTTATCTTCACCTAATATTTCTGGCATTAAATATCCATAATTATCTGTGTATAAAGAATTCTCATCTATAGATTTTAAACAATATTCCTTTGCTTTATCCTTTTGCCCCTTTTTTAAATAGTACCAGGCTATAGAATGATTAGCTACATAACTATCCTTATACTTTTCTTTAAGTTTTTCTTCTACCTTTTGTCCATTATGAAAATCTCCAACATTACTATATATAGATAGTTTTATCATATTATAGCTTAAGCTTTCCTTATTTATATTTTCATCTCTTAAGAGTTTTAATGCTTCTTCACAATTTTCAGGCTTCAAAGAATAAACTTTTGCTAGCCAAAGGTTGTACATAGTACCATCTTCTTTTTCTTTAGTGCCTTTTTTAAGAGTATTTATTTTATTTACAGTTTTAGTAAAATCAGAAGCTGCCATTTGAGAAATTGTATCATAAATTATTATATCATCTTTATTTTTTTTATAAGCTTTTTTTAAGCTTTCTATTCCTTTGTCCACATCTCCAATAGCTATACATAATTTGCCATACTCAGCTAAATCTTCTGAAGACTTTTTACTTATAGGATAGTTCTTTAAAAGTTCTTTAGCTTTGTCATTTTTCCCCTCCATATGATATAAAGTTATCATATGATTTAATATCACTTTATTTTTAGGATATAATTTTACTCCTTCCTCTCCTTCTTTCAAAGCTTCCTTATATTTTCCCTCTATGAAATAATTAGATATTACATAAGAAAGTGCTTCTTCATTTTTTGTATATTTCATGGCCTTAACTTTATCCATATACTCTTTAGATTTATTTTCATCACCCTTTATGTAATATATTCTGCTTATTTTTGCATAATACAGGGAATCCTTCTTTTTTTTCTTAGCTAATTCATTATATTTTACTATTGCTTCATCATATTTCCCCTGCAAAAATAAATTTTGTGCATTGTTCTTCTCTTTTTCAATTAATTTAACTTCTCTTATATTTATAAATATTAAGACTAATAGTAGCACAGCTCCTAAAACAAGCCATTGCTTTTTACCAATTTTTTTCATGAAATTCACCTCTTTATTATTTTATCAGAAAATTTAAACAAAGTCATAGATTTTTTAATAATAGATTTCTAGTGTAAAATTAAAAATAGAAGTTAAAATTTCGTGGTAATTACTTTAATTTATATTTTATAAAAACTGCAAAAGGAGTCTTCTTCTTAATTTTTAATTTCAAATTTTAAATTATGATTTTACAACTATAAAAATCGAATTTTGATGTACATATAAACAAAAATTTATAAATTACTATATAATAAAAGACACTATTACATAGACTTTTATATGTTAATATTATAAAATTATACTTGTATAGTCCGAGGTAATTTATATTAGAAATAATAAAATTTAATAAATAAAGGAGGATGAAAATGGGAGCTAGACAAACTAGGAAAAAACGTAAATTAAAAATAAAAAACATAAAAAGATTTTTTCTATCTTCAGCCTTATCCTTATTAGTACTTATATTGCTTTTTGCAGTTATATATAGCAAACTAGGAAATAAAAAAGTTTCTAAAAATACTAATGGAAATAAGGATATTTCCACAGAAAATAAAGACAAAACTAATAAACAACAAGATTCTAAAAAAGATAAAAAAACATCAAAGGAAGAAAACAAAGAGGATACTTATTCTGAAGTTTTAATAAACTCTGTGGGAGATTGTACTATAGGAACAGATACTAAGTTTGCATATAGTACCAGCCTTCCTTGTATACTTAAAAATAACAATAATGACTTTTCCTATTTTTTCAAAAATGTATCTAGTATCTTTAAAAGCGATGACCTTACTATAGCTAATTTAGAAACAACTTTTACTAATGCTACTGTTAAAAAACAAAAGACTTTTAACTTTAAAGCTGATCCTTCATATGCAAAAGCATTAAAATTAGGTTCCATTGAAACTGTAAATATTTCAAATAACCATATATATGATTATTTAGATAAAGGTTTTCAAGACACCAAAAAAGCTCTAGAGGCTCAGCAAATACCTTACTTTGGAGAAGGTGAAAAAGTTATTAAAAATGTTAAAGGTGAAAACTTTGGTATTCTTGGCTACCAGGCCTGGTCAGACAACAAAGATTTTTTAAGTAAATTAAAGAAAGACATAAATGAATTAAAAAGCAAAAACTGCACAGTTATTATAAATTTTCACTGGGGAATAGAAAGACAATACAAGCCAAATGCTACTCAAACAAATATAGCTCATTTTGCCATAGATAATGGTGCTGATCTTATAATAGGTCATCATCCTCATGTAGTTCAAACTATAGAAAAATATAAGGATAAGATAATATGTTATAGTCTAGGCAATTTCTGTTTTGGTGGAAACTCTAACCCAAGTGATAAAGACACATTTATTCTAGGTACTAAATTTAAATTTAAAAATCACAAACTTCAGGGATATGAAACTAAAGTCATTCCTTGCAGTGTATCTTCAAAGCCCAACACCAACGACTATTGCCCAACGCCAGCTAAAGGCTCTGAAAAAGAAAGAATTTTAAATAAGATAAAAAATCTATCACCAACATATAAAAATAATATAAAAGATGAATTTATTTCTGTAACCAGCAACAAATGATTAAAATATTAAGCTAATTAAACATAGATAAATCAAAACTAAAGAAAAGTATATCCACGGAATTATAAATTCCTATAAACAAAGGGGTGTTTAAAATTAAGGCAAAAGAATTTTTCAGCATAATAATTTCAAAAACAGTTCTCAAACTTTCTAAAACTTTATTAAAAGGGGGAAGTAATTTCCCAGGAAAAGTGGCATTAAAAATATGTCCTGATATTTTAAAAACTATTGGTACTGGCTATAAAGTAATAATAGTCACTGGTACCAATGGAAAAACTACCACTACTAGTATGATACACAATGTATTAGAGTCTTCTGGTAAAAAGGTAATTACCAACAGTACAGGAGCAAATATGTTACCTGGTGTAGTAGCATGTTTTGTAGAAAATTTTTCTTTCAAAAGAAAAAATGAAGATGTATTTGCTGTGATGGAAGTGGATGAAGCCAATGTAAAATTCATTACTAAATACTTAAAACCTGAAATAATAACTATAACAAATCTATTTAGAGATCAGCTAGATAGGTACGGTGAAGTGTATACTACTTTAAACAAAATACTTGAGGGAGTTACTCTTTCTCCAAAATCAAAACTTGTTTTAAATGGTGATGAATCTTTGCTTGGAGATTTAGAATTAAAAAATCCTGTAACATACTATGGATTTAAAACAGTGCCAGATAAAAATAAAACAATAGATGTAAATGCGGATGCTAAATTTTGTAAAAAGTGCAAAACTCCTTATAAATATAACTTCATAACTTATAATCATTTAGGAGATTACTATTGTGATAATTGTGGATTTAAAAGACCTGAACTTAAATACTATGTAGATGAATTTTTAGAAATAACTCCTTCCTATTCTCTAGTAAATATAAACGGAAAAGAAGTTTCTATAAATCAACCAGGTACTTATAATGTATATAATGGTCTTTGTGCCTACTCTATATGCAGAGAATTAAATGTGGAAGAAGATAGCATAATAAATTCTTTGAAAAATCAACAAAGTTCTTTTGGAAGACAAGAGGAAATTAATATAGACGGTAAGGAAATTAAGATTATTCTAGTTAAGAATCCCGCTGGTTATGACGAAGCTCTTAATACCATAACTTTAAATAAATCTTCTCTGGATATGTGTTTTCTTTTAAACGATAATTATGCAGATGGAAGAGATGTATCTTGGATTTGGGATGTAAATTTTGAAAAACTTAAAAACTTATCCATAGGAAAAATTGCTATATCTGGCTCAAGACTTTACGATATGGCCATAAGATTAAAAATAGCTGGTTTAAATCAAGATAAATTTGCACTATGTGAAATTGGAGAAGAATTACTTGAAATCATAAAAAGTTCTCCAAATAACAAAGTATATATTTTAGCTACCTACACAGCTATGATAGACTTTAGAAAATTCCTTCACAACAAAGGATATATAAATAAACTTTGGTAATATTCATATACGATTATATAAATTACTAATGACCAGTTAGTATTTAGACAATAGATTCTAAGGAATATGTTATAAATAACAAAATATAAATATCAAATAACAAGCAAAGAACACTTTCAGTTTCCGCTAAAACTCAACAATATTTTATATTTAATATTTGTACTTTAATATCTGTATTTTGATATTTGTATTGTAAACACATTTAAACCTGCTCATTACTATGCCTTAAATATTAATGTCTAAAGAGACTAGTGATTGGAGATTAACAAAAATATTACCTTATTTATTAGAAAGATGGTGAATTTATTGGAACTAAGTATTTGTCATTTATATCCAGATCTTCTAAATGTATATGGAGATATGGGAAATATATTAATATTAAAACACAGAGCTGAGCAAAGAGGTATTAATGTTAACGTAATAGATGTTTCTATAGGAGATACTTTTCAAAAGGATGACTATGATATAGTATTCTTCGGAGGTGGGCAAGATTACGAACAATCAATCGTTTCTGAAGATCTTATTAAAAACAAGAAAGATGCCCTAAAAGACTATATTGAAGATGGTAAAGTATTTCTTTCCATATGCGGTGGGTACCAACTTTTAGGTAAATACTACACTACGCCCGCAGGAGAAAAATTAAACGGTCTCGATATTTTAGATATATACACTGAGGCAGGAAACACAAGATTTATAGGAAACACCGTAATATATAACCCTATATTTAAAGAAACTTACGTAGGCTTTGAAAATCACTCAGGAAGAACTTACATAGGCAAAGATTTAAAACCTCTAGGTGAAGTTAAGGTAGGCTATGGAAATAATGGTGAAGATGGCTATGAAGGTTGTATTTACAAAAATACTTTTTGTACTTATTTTCACGGATCCTTGCTTTCAAAGAATCCCGAACTAGCAGACAGACTTTTACACACTGCTTTAGAAAATAAATATAAAACTTTCAATTTTCCTGAACTAGATAACTCTCTAGAAATAAAAGCAAAAGAATTTATAGTAAAAAGAGAAGACAAAAACCTGGGCTAGTGGGCTAGTGGGAAGGAAAAGCGAAGCTTTTCCTTCCCACTTTTTAATTGAAAAATTTTTCGCATAGCGAAAAATTCACCTTAACTGGACCCCTAGCACACTAGCAAACTAGCAAACTAATCTAGCACACTAGCAAACTAACTACTTATCTGTCATCTTCTCTTCTGCTTTTTTTACCATTTTTCTAACCATTTCTCCCCCTACATTTAGAGTAGGATCTCCAGAATCCATATCTGGAGATTTCTTGTGAATTAATCCTAATTCCTTCGCTACTTCTATTTTAAAATTTTCCAATTCCGCAGCAGCATTAGGTACTAACGGTCTTTTCCTTGACATATAAATTCTCATCTCCCTATAATTTTACTAACTTTATTTTTTCCGAAATTAGTATTTATATTCAAGGAAAAAATGGTATTTACAATTTCAAAATTCCTGTGAAATGAATGAAAATAAGTCCTATTGCTAATGGTGCCAATATTTTTATGGCAAATGAAAACAACTTACCTCCTTTGAATTTGTATAAACCATTACTTGTAATTTCCTCAATGGCATTTTTGCTTTTCCATACCCATGCTGTAAATAAGCATACTAGTATTCCTCCTGCTGGCAAGAATATGTTTGAAGTTATGAAATCAAACATATCGAAAAAATTCTTTCCTAGTATTTTCACATCTGCCCAAGGTCCAAAGGATAACGTACTTGGTATAGATAATAAAAATATTCCTAAAGCTATAATTACAGTCGCCTTTTTTCTTTCAATTTTAAACTGTTCTGTAACACAAGCTACCACAACTTCCATTAAAGATATAGTAGATGTTATTGCAGCTATAGCTATTAAAACAAAAAACATAGTTTCAAATACCACTCCAAAAGGCATAGACTTAAATACTGCTGGAAGAGTAACAAATATAAGTCCTGGTCCTTGCGATGGTTCTAATCCATAGGCAAATACCGCTGGAAATATTACAATTCCTGCCATCAAAGCTATTAATGTATCTGCCACAATTACTTGAAATGTCAATGAAATAAGATTTTCTTTCTTGCCCACATAACTTCCATAAGTCATTATAATACCCATTCCAAGGCTTAAAGAATAAAATGAGTGTCCTAATGCTTCCAAAAATCCTTCCTTTGTAAGTTTAGAAAAATCCGGCTTAAATAAAAACTCTAATCCCTTCCAAGCTCCTTCTAATGTTACAGACCTTATCATAAGAATTACTAAAATAAATAATAATAAAGGCATTAAAACTTTACTGCATTTTTCTATTCCCTTTCTAACTCCAAATAGTACTATTGACGTAGTAATTCCTATTACTACAAAAGTCCATATTACCGGTTCAACTCCACTAGATATAATTCCTCCAAAGTAATTTGCAATGTCCTTATGTTGTACTGAAAGGAGTTGCCCACTACCAGCTCTCCATATATATGCAAAAACCCAACCAGCTATAATTGCATAAAAAGATAATATAATAAAAGCTGTAGTCACTGATAGAACACCAGTTAAAAGCCATGGTTTTCTTGGAGCTAATTCTTTAAAAACTCCCACTGCATTTTTTTGCACCTTTCTTCCTAATGAAAACTCTGCAAGCATTACTGGTACTCCTACTAAAGCTATGCATGCTAAATATACAAGTATAAAAGCTGCACCACCATTTTTTCCTGTAATATAAGGAAACTTCCATATATTACCTAGTCCTATAGCAGAGCCTGCTGCTGCTGCTAATACCCCAATCCTAGATCCGAAATTTTCTCTTTTCATTTATATTGCCCCCTTTTCTTTTGTAAAATTTATATATAATAAAAAATCTTCCGAACCTATGAACATATTTATATGAACATAGGGACGAAAGATTAATATCATCGTGGTACCACCCTACTTTATAATTGACAATCAATTACCTTATTTAAGGTCATAATAAATGCTGATAAGAATTTATAAAATGCAATTTATCAAATATTCTTATTCAAATAACACTTATTTTAACCCGAGTCATATAACGGTGACTTCCGACATTGCGTACTAAATAAATTTTCCGCAAAATAGCTCTAGAGTGATCATTATATACTATATTTAACGCTAACTCTCATCAAATATTAGCTTTCTGTGGTTAAACTGTTAGTATTTTTCTCTCCGTCCTAGCTTTTTTTTATTAAATATTTAAATCGTATTATATAGAATATTCATGTAAATGTCAATACTAAAATTAAATTTAAAAATGTTTTTTGCATTTTTAAATTTAACTTCTTGCAGTTAACAGTATATATTTTTATTATTTACCACTAACTCTTAACTACTCTTATATATCATCCATTAATCACCATATGTTATTCCTTAATTATTTTAATGATTATCCCAGAAAAAGCATTACATTACTCCAATTATGAAATTTCTCTGGAATGACTTTCATAAGAAGCGAAGGAACTGTTTAAATTTAATTTTAAAAATTCTTCTTTTAGACGATAAAATTATCGTAAGCCTTAAAAGGACGCCAGGCTAGCGAACCTGAGGCATGAATGTGAGCGTTAGATAATTTTATATGGCTAAAAGATTAGAATTTCTTAAATTAAATTTATTGTTCCCAGCTCTTATGAAAGGCATGGAGGAGAAATTTCATAATTCCATGGCATTGTACCTTTTTGTGGTTTAATCATATTAATAAATTTCTTTTCAATTACAAACCACCCTAAACAAAAGCCTAGTAATTATTACTGACTAAAGTAAGGGTGGTTCTCTTACCATAACTCTATGAATTATTCTATATACTTATTAATATACTTAGTTTATTAATTCTTAATTGATAACTCTCCCTCTATTTCATCAACCTTAACTAAATCACCTTCGTTAATCTCTCCTCTAATAATCCCCTTAGCTATTCCAGTTTCTAAAGTTCCTTCTATATATCTCTTTAGTGGCCTTGCTCCATAAACTCCATCAAAGCCTTCTTTAGCCATAAGTCCCATAGCTTCTTTAGTAACTTCCAAGCTTATATTCTTATCTTGAAGTCTTCTTCTTATATCCCTTAAGAATATTTCCACTATATGCTGAATTTCATCATCGGTAAGTGGTTTAAACATTATTATGTCATCCAATCTATTTAAGAATTCTGGTTTAAATCTATTTTTCATAGTTTCCATTACTTTTTTTCTTATGCTCTCATCTATCCCGTCAGCTTTATTATTTTCTAAGAGATGACTGCTTCCTATATTAGAAGTCATTATTATTATGGTATTTTTAAAATCTACTACCTTCCCCTTGTTATCTGTAAGCCTTCCATCATCTAATATTTGAAGGAATATATTAAATACATCATCGTGAGCTTTTTCAATTTCATCAAATAAAATTACGCTATATGGCTTACGTCTAACTGCTTCAGTAAGTTGCCCTCCTTCTTCATAACCTACATATCCTGGAGGGGCTCCTATAAGTCTTGAAACAGAGTATTTCTCCATATATTCAGACATATCAATTCTTATTATATTTTCTTCACTGTCAAATAAGGTTCTAGCTAAAGTTTTAGCCAATTCTGTTTTACCAACTCCGGTAGGTCCTAAAAATATAAATGAACCTATAGGTCTTTTTTCATCCTTAAGTCCTGCTCTAGCCCTTATAACTGCATCTGATACAGCTTTAACTGCTTCTTTTTGTCCTACTACTCGCTTAGAAAGCTCCTCTTCTAATTTTACAAGTTTTTGTCTTTCTCCCTCCACTAATTTAGATACCGGTATTCCCGTCCATCTAGATAAAATTTCTGAAATTTCCTCCTCGGTAACCTCTTCTTTTAAAAGAGCTGTCTCTGAGTGTTCTTTTATTTCTTTTTCAAAATTCTTTATTTCATCCTCTATTTTAGGAATAGAACCATATTTAATTTCTGCCACTCTATTAAAGTCTGCCTCTCTTTCTGCTTTCTCCATGTCACCCCTAGCTTTATCTAGACTTTCTTTTAAGTTTCTAACCTTAACTATTTGATCTTTTTCCTTTTGGTATTTAGAAGACATTTCATTGTCCTTTTCTTTTAATTCACTTAATTCCTTTTCCAAAACTTTTAATCTCTTCTTAGAAGCCTCATCTTTTTCTCTCAAAAGAGCCTCTTTCTCTGTTTGAAGTTGAAACAATTTTCTCTTAACCTGATCTAACTCTGTAGGCAAACTATCAATCTCAGTTCTTATCATAGCACCTGCTTCATCTATAAGGTCTATAGCTTTATCCGGAAGATACCTATCACTTATATATCTATGTGAAAGTTTAACCGCACTTACAATAGCAGAATCATGAATTCTAACACCATGGTGTATTTCAAATCTTTCTCTTAACCCTCTAAGTATAGATATGGCATCCTCTACAGTAGGCTCTTCTACCACTACTGGTTGGAATCTTCTCTCTAATGCCTTATCCTTTTCTATATACTTTCTATATTCATCAAAGGTTGTAGCTCCTATGCAGTGAAGCTCTCC
Organism: Haloimpatiens massiliensis; assembly: GCF_900184255.1. Lineage (NCBI taxonomy): Bacteria > Bacillati > Bacillota > Clostridia > Eubacteriales > Clostridiaceae > Haloimpatiens > Haloimpatiens massiliensis. Next base: position 207,451 of record NZ_LT854639.1, read on the forward strand.
TCTTGCAAGCATTGGTTTTATAAGATTTCCCGCATCCATAGAACCTTCCGTTTTCCCTGCTCCTACTATAGTGTGTATCTCATCTATAAAAAGAATTATTCTTCCATCGCTGTTCTCTACTTCCTTTAATACAGCCTTTAATCTCTCTTCAAATTCGCCTCTAAATTTTGCCCCTGCAATTAAAGCTCCCATATCTAAAGAAAATATAGTTTTGTCTTTTAATCCATCAGGTACGTCTCCCCTTACAATTCTTTCAGCTAACCCTTCTACTATAGCTGTTTTACCAACACCAGGCTCACCAATTAAAACCGGATTATTCTTAGTTCTTCTTGAAAGTATCCTGACAACTCTTCTTATTTCTTCATCTCTTCCTATAACCGGATCTAACTTATGCTTTTTAGCATCTTCCACTAGATTTCTTCCATACTTAACTAAAGCTTCATAAGTACCTTCTGGATCTTGTGTATCAACTCTTTGACTGCCCCTCACCTGAGATAAAACCTCCATAAAATTCTTTTTATTTATACGGTATTTAGAAAATATTTTTCCCAAATCCCCTCCACTACAAACTTCCATTATTGAAAGCATCACATGTTCTACACTAACATAGGAATCCTTAAAATTCTTAGCTATATCTTCCGCTTTTAAAAATATTTGCTCAAATCTCCTAGAAGCATACACACCTGCTGTCTCTGCTCCCTCACCGGTTATTTTGGGCATATTATCTAAAGTTCTATGAGTGTCCTCTCTTAAGCTTCTGATATCTATTCCCATCTTTGAAAATATATTAGGTATGAGTCCATCATCCTGTGATAAAAGTGCCATAAAAAGATGAATGCCATCTATTTGCTGATGATTATATTTCACCGCCACTAACTGTGCCTCATTTATACTTTGTTGAACTTTTACTGTTAATTTATCTATATCCATATTATTCACCTCTCATATATTATTACCAATTTTATATTTAAATAATATTATAAAAGTCAAAGAAAGTCAAAGTATATTTTATCTGAGAAATACTTAAAAATCACCAAAAAAATAAATAAAGATGCTAAATGCACCTTTACCTATATTTTTTTCTCCATTTTAAGCGCCAAATCAAAATATTTCACAGAGTCTTCTATACTTCCTAAATTATAATACATGTGTCCCATTTCCAGGTATCGCTCATATAATTCCTTGTTGCTTCCAAATTTAACCAAAGCATCTAAACATAAATTCATACAAATTTCAGCTTGATCTTCTTCCTTTAACTTCATTAATATTTTTGCTTTATAATAATACGCTTTTTCTATAAACTCTATTTTATTAACTTCTATGGCATAGTCCAAAACTTCGTTACATACTTCTTTACCAAAATCCAATATATCATTGTCACAAAGTTCTTCTACCACCCCAAGCATAAAGTATACCAAACTAAATTTATCATGTTTTGGAAAATATTTAATAGATTTTCTTACATATTTAACTGCTTCTTCTTGGTTTTTTAAACGAAACAAAGTTACTGCATAATTGTACATAGCAATAGCTTTTTTTTCATTATTATCACCATATAGTTCATTTGCTTTCTGCTTATACTTTTTAAAACACTCTTTATTTTCTCTTAAGCACATCATTGCTAAAAGATGATAAATTTCCGCTTTTTTCTTTTCATCTTTTTCTAAATCAACTATTTCAGCAAGCTCCTTGGAAACTTTATAAGCCTTTTCATATTCTTTTAGCATAATATTACATACTATTTCATTGTATGTTGTTATTACTAAGTATTCTCTCTTTAAATTTTCATCTAAAATTAAAAACTTTCTTACATCATTATAAAAATTTATAGCTTGTCTATATTCTTTATTTACAAAACAATATCTAGACATATCTAAGTAATAAATTATTCTATTTTTATCATTACAAACCTTTTGATACAAATCATAAAATTCACTAGTAATAAGCTGTATGTTTTCCAAAGTATTTTTATCTATATAATAGTTAAATAGTGTATGCATAAAACTAAAAGCATTATCATAAAATTTGTGATTTGTAGCTACTTTTAAATTATATCTAAGTTTTTCATCATAATCTCTTAAATTAGTATTATCTTTTAAAAGCTGAAAATTTTCTTCTAATTGTTCCTTCACACCTTGCTTTAAATATTCTAAGTCCAATTCTAACTTTTTTGCTATATACTTTAATATATCTTCTTCAGCATCTACCTTATCATTTTCCACACAACTTAATTTAGAAACAGAAATTTTATCCCCACATACATCTTTTAAAGTTAACCCTTTGTATATTCTTGCCCTCTTTATTTTTTCTCCCCTGCTCAATATTTCCATATAATCACCTATCCGTAATTTAAAAATCTTTTATAATTCCTAGCTCCTTGAATAATTCAACCCCTTCACTTAAATATACAGAAGCTTTATTTTCATTGCCTGTTTCCACATAAAACTTACCTAACACAATGTTTATTTCTCCAACTTTCTTTTTAATCCCATTTTCTTTAGCTATATTAAGTGCTTGAAAAAGTGATCTCTCTGCCTCTATTAAATCATCTTCCATTCTATCTATCTTATGTTTTAACATGTAGTAATTCATCAAATTAATATTATTTTCTAATTGTTCTCCCTCTTCTTTATCAATATATAAATAAATATCCTTTAAAACTTCTTTTCCATTATGAATATCCTTTAATCTTATGTAATTTTCACATATATTTATTAATGTTTCTATTAAGCTGCTATCTCCATTTAATCTTCTTATTTCCTTTGCTTTGTTTAAATGAATAAAGGACTCCTCCATATTTTGAAAGTCAGCAAAGAGTACACCCATGTCATTTTCAATCTGACCTAAATAATTAACATTATTTATTTCCCTGAATAATTCCAAACTCTTTCTAGAGTATTTTATAGCTTCCTCTAACTCCCCTTGTTTACTATATTCTTCAGCTAAAAGCATCATAGACTTAGCATATCTTTCTTTATCATTTATTTGTACAAATTTTTCCTTTGCAAGATAAGTATAATTTATGGACTTACTTATATTTTCTAATTTTAAATAAGTCACTGCTGTGTAATAATATATTTCACCAATAAGAAAATCATTTCCAATCTTATTATCCATAAAAACCTTTTCAGCCTGTTGGAAATAACTACTTGCAGAGTGATATGCTTTTAAATCCAAGGTTATTTTCCCTAATTTTATAAATGTTCTTATTACTTCTTCATAACAATTATTTTTAATAAAAATTACATTAGCAGATAAAAAAAGTTGTTGAGCTAATACCTCTTCCCCTTTCAACATATGTATAGTTGCTCTTAAGAATAAAATATTTGCTTTTCTGTATTCTAGTCTATACTTTTCAGCGTAATAAAGGGCGCTTTCTATATTGTTTTCTGCTTGTACTAAATCATTGCTTATAATATATGTTTCAGCAATATTTTCGTAAAATAAGCATATTTTTTCTGCTTGAGTTTCTTCACTTTCCATTATGTACTCCACAGAAATATTAAGCTTATTTGCTAAGTATTCAAGTAAATCCATACTTGGGTTAGATTTTCCTGACTCTACCAAACTTATTTGTCCTGGGGTAATTCTCTCTCCTGCTAAATCCTTAAGAGTCATACCCAATTCTTTACGTCTTCTTTTAATTTTTTCTCCTAAAGATAATATCTCCATACCCTATCTTCCTTCACTTATGTAGAATATTTTATTTATTTGCAAAAGTTCCTTAAATTATCTTTTATTATACCATATTTTTTATCTTTTCTGCAAAATATGTTTTAATAATTTTAATATTTATTTAAAAATAAAGCAAAGCCACTATCAAAAATAAATTGATAGTAGCCTTCCATTACATTAACGCATACGTCCATTTATATTGTAATACAAATCTTCTGCAGTATTTCTCATCCTTTTGCCAGCTTTTCTAATTCTTTTTCTTGTACTCCTATCCATATTAGAAGCTACAATAAGTCCCGTTGCAATACCAAGCATAGCTCCAACAGTCATTTTATTCATCATTCTTCCCTTCAAATTGCACACCACCTTTCATTTCTCATTCATAGTTTGCATAAAGCTATTAGCCTTAAATGGAGTTCTTTTTACTCCATTAAGCTTAAAATTTGTTATCTATAGGCATCGCTACTGTTTAATCCTACTTATATATGGCATGGTATTGTTACAGTAGATAGCCTTGGAATAAAAATAATTATTACTATTATGATGTGCAATTTATAAAAAATAATCCATATTAAATTTTTTTAAATGTAGAAAAATGAATTTTAGCCACTTCATTAAGTCGACCTTTACCAAACTTTTGAGCAAAATCCTTTCCTACTTCTATAGTCATATTAGAAGCTCCTTTTATAAATTCTATCCCATAGTTCTTACTCATTTGTTCCATGTTCTTAACAAAGGCATCTCTAGCTAATATACTTGCTGCAGCCACCACAACATTTTCTTCCGCCCTTGGTCTTTGCTGCAAATTTACTTTTTTCCCCTTTTCCATTAATGCATTCTTTATAAGATTAGGATTTCCAAATTGATCTGATAGGACATTTTCACATTCTACCTTTTCAAGAACATTCTCAATTACTCTAGCATGTCCCCATGCCAAAAGCTTGTTTAAATTACCTATTTTATCATAAATAGTATTATACTTCTTATTACCAACCATCACAACAGAATAAATACATAATTTTTTTATTTGTTCTGCTATAGAAGATATTTTTTTATCTGTAAGTTTTTTGCTATCATCTACTCCCAAAGTTCTAAGTATTCTTTGGGTATTTTCATCTGCATATACTCCTGCTATTACTAGAGGACCAAAAAAATCTCCTTTTCCAGACTCATCAGTGCCTATAAGAGGTTTTATACCTTTTTTAATCTCATTAATTGACATTTCATTATTTTTCTTTATATGTTCATTATTTTTTGTATCTTTATCATCCTCTATACTTTCTTCATTATAACCCATCAAAGTCTCCCTTATAAGCTGTTCATTTTCCTTAGACTTTACTCCTGAGAAATCACAAGTTATGCCCTTTTTTTTACTATGATAAACCCTTACATTTTCTCTCTGACCATTAATGCTAACTCCAAATTGAAGACCATAGTTTATCTCCTTATATTGTTCTACAGTCCAGCCTCTAGAAATAAACTTGTCCTTCATATATTCATAACATTGGAACTTGTCCTTTATATTACTTAACCACTCCATCTTTACACCTATCCTTTTTATTTACCTTTGAATCTTTATTGTGTTCATCTTGTGTTTTTTCTTTCTTAGAAGCTTTTAAAGCAAATAAAAGCTTTGATACTTTATCTGCCCCCATTACATTAGACATATAGTATACTCCTTCTTTTACTATAGATATAATATCATCTTCTCCTTGCCAATTTTCAAGTATTACTTCCTTAGGAATATCGTTAAAAAGCTTGTTAAGCCCAAAGAAAGCCACTGCCACATCATCTATTTTACCTATAAAAGGAATAAAGTCTGGAAATATATCTATTGGAAGTCCTAAATAAGTTATTATAATTCCCAATTGAATCTTTACTTTTTTACTAACTCTCTCATCTTTAAATAGCCTTACAAAAAGAGCCGCTATATCTGGCAAAATCATAGCATATTTAGCTATATTCTTATACTTATCTGGTACCTTTTTTATAACATTACTTCTAAATTCAGTATATCCATCTTCTTTTTTTTCTATAACTATTAACTCCTCTTCGTTACACTGAGTTTCGTAAGACTCCATATCCTTATGATCTTTTAACAATTCTTTTAAATTAATATTTAAACTCTCTAGTTCTACTTTGATATCTTCTCCTACTCTTATAGATAAAATATCAAAATTAGAACCTGGTATATATTCCTCTAATTTATCCATTGCCACTATTACAAAATCCTTGTCCACAAAAATCCCGTATTCTTTTAAAGAAGATAAGGCCTTTTTAATACCAAAATTTTTAATAAAATTAAATGCCCTAACTTTCCCCAATCTCACCTCTTTTATTTTAAGTTTAATCATATTATTTACAACAGAGCACACCTGTAAAACTACTCCAAAGGACATCTTAATTTTGCCATTGTAGCTTGCCCTTACTGTAATATCCTGTTTAAGCACTACTGAATCTATATTTAAACCCTTATGGGGCAAAAATTCTCCTAGCAAATCCCTTAGTATACTCAATAAATCCTCACTGTTTAAAACAATACTCACTGAAGAAATCCTCATACATACTCCCCCTAATCTCTTTAATTATAATCCCTAGTCTCATGGCTTCAATGTCCACTTTATATTACTAATTCAACTTTCGCAGTTATAAAATAAAAACATAAAATTTGAAATTTACAGGTAAGTAATATGTAAGAGCTAAGAAGTAAGAGTTAAGGATAAAACTCAAAGAGTTTTTTATAATTAATTTGTAAGTAACAGGTAATAAGTAATAGTTGTGGTAAAAATTCAGCTTTGCTGAATTTTTTAAAGAAACTCCTACCTTTTACCTATTAGTTCTTAACTTTTCACTCTTACTTCTTACTTTTTACCTCTTAGCTCTTACTTTTTGACTCTTACCTACTCTACAAATTTCTGTTTTACATTCTAAATTTTAAATTTTAAACCCTTATTAATCTAATGTAGAGCTTGAACTTTATGTGCGAAAATTGAGTTACTTATATCTAGTATCTAAATTATAATCGTCTAAATACTAATTGTAAATTAGCAATTGCTGACTAAAGATTTTATTCCTAAATTTCACTAAAAACTTTCACATTTATAACTTCTTACATTAAATGATACTACACTTATCTTCCTAATTCCACGAATTTTTCATATTTTGCTTTGACTAACATATACATTCTTCCTCCAGTTGTTTAGGTACATGAAAATAAATAACAAGTCAAAGATGCTAGTATATTTTGTATCAGACAAGGAAGCAGGTTCCGTCGCTAGTAGAACTATCGGTGGGTTCTGCTGACGCAGTATGACGCAAAATAGACTAGCATACTGACTTGTTATTTATTTGAATGTGCCTTACACTGAAGTATAGACACTTCTTAGTTAAAATATACAGTTATGACCACTGATAAATATGGCATATAGAGTTCTGATTTTCAGATTATGATTATGTGTTATTTGTAAACTCTTTTCCATCATTTACTTTATAAAATTTTATCTATAATATTGGACTTTCTACGGTTAATTTTGTATAATAAACTTGTTCGACAAAATTCGACACTGTGAAATTAGAAAGGATGAGTTTATGGATAAAAATAAGAAAAAATTACTATTTTTACCCCTTATACTAGGAATTTTATCACTAACATGTTTGATATATTTTAAACTTCCCTTCAATAACACTTCTGAAAAAAACTATCTAGAATTTATGAAGGATGTTTCACAAAATAAAGTAGAAAGTGTCTATGATACTACATCACCAATTATAAGCGTAAAATTAAAGGATGGTAAAGTATATAAAACAGACAATCCAAGAAAAGAAGATTTTAAAGAAAAGCTTTTAAAATCAGGCATAAAAGTAAAAGAAGAATCCTTAATTGACTTAAAATTTTTAATACCTTCCCTCGGAATTTTATTTTCTGTTGGGATTATTGGATTCACTCTTATAGGTTCCAATAAAACTGGTAAAAAAGGCTTATTTTCTGTTTCTTCCATAGACGCTGAAGCTATAAAAGAAATATCATGTAATTTTAATAGTGTAGCTGGAAACGAAGAAGCTAAGGAAAGTTTAAAAGATATTGTAGACTTTTTAAAGTCACCAGAGAAATACAAAAAATATGGTGCTAGAATACCAAAGGGAATAATACTTTACGGGGACCCTGGTACTGGTAAAACGCTTTTAGCAAAAGCCATAGCTGGCGAAGCAGAGGTTCCATTTTTTCCTGTATCTGGTTCAGATTTTGTACAAGTATACGTGGGAGTCGGTGCTGGAAGAATAAGAAGTTTATTTAAAAAAGCCAAAGCACACGGAAAAGCTGTAATATTTATAGACGAAATCGATGCCATTGGTAAAAAAAGAAGTGATTCCAATTCTGGTGGTGCTGAAGAAAGAGATCAAACTTTAAATGCCTTACTTACTCAAATGTCAGGTTTTCAAGAAGAAGAAGGTATTGTTGTAATAGCTGCTACCAACAGGTTAGACATACTTGACGAAGCTCTATTAAGACCTGGTAGATTTGATAGGCATATAGAAGTATCACTTCCTGACATTTCTGCCAGAGAAAAAATATTAAATCTCCACCTTAAAAATAAACCTTTCAAGAATATAAAAATAAAAGAATGGGCTAAAAAAACCGCTTACTTTTCTGGAGCAAAGTTAGAAAGTTTAGTAAATGAAGCTGCTATACTTGCTTGCAAAGATAATAGTATAAATATTGATGACATTCATATGGATAAAGCATATTCCATTGTCTTGGCTGGATATGAAAAAATAAATAGAGATTTTATAAAAGAAAAAGATAGAGCTATCACTGCTTATCACGAAATAGGACATGCTCTTACTTCTATGTACGTTCTACCAGAAGAAAAAGTTTCAAAAGTTACTATAATACCAAGTACCAAAGGTGCTGGTGGTTATACTCTAAGTATTCCAGAGGATACTATGTATCAAAGTAAAGACTACTTATATAAAAGAATTATGGTAACGCTAGGTGGACGAGCTGCAGAAGAAATAATCTTTGGAAAAGACCACATAACTACCGGTGCATACAATGACCTTCAAAAATGTACAGAAATAGCCTTCAATATGGTAACTAAATATGGAATGGGAGAAAAATTTGGTTTACTTTCTCTTAATAACCTTTCATCTAGTTCCCAAAACACCAGTGAAGTACTTAAAGAATGTAGAGATTTAGTAGAATCTCTTTATATAAAAACAAAAGATTTACTTCTCCAAAACAAACAGCAACTTTGTGATCTTTCTGAACTTTTAATACAAAAAGAAACTCTTTATTATGAAAACCTGGCTAGTGGGCTAGTGGGCTAGTGGGCTAGTGGGCTAGTGGGCTAGTGGGCTAGTGGGCTAGTGGGCTAGTGGGCTAGTGGGCTAGTGGGCTAGTGGGCTAGTGGGCCTGTCTCTTGTACNCTTACGACTTTCTAAAGTAAGCATAATATACCTAGTAAAAACTATAGAAGTATGTGAAACCATGGAATCATAAGAACGCCCTTGAAACTCTTTAGCGAGTTTTAGAAAGGACTTGTTCATTTTAAAGAAAACCTCTATATCCCAACGTTTTCCATAAATTCTTACTATCTCGTTATCATCTAAGGATATATTGGTTGAAATTAAAGCAAGCCATTTTCTACTTCTGTTTCTGTCCCTTACAAATACAATTTTTGCTTTTACTTCATTACCATTTTTGTCAGAGCCAATACCTACAATAGCAGAAGAGAGAATTTTGGCCTTACCACGCCTTTTTCTTAAAGCAGCGTAAAGATCTTTAAGGTTCAATAATTTACCATTGTAATTGTAGTAAACCCTTGGCATTGCTTTAACCATGGCAATAGTATTAAGTTTGAGTTCTAAAATCTGTATAAGAGTTTTTGGGTACGTAAACCAGCTGTCAAAAAGAACATATGAAGCAGGAATAGCATATTTTGAAACTTGTTTAAGTAAACTAATCATAACTTCGGGTGACTTTAAAATAGCCTCCTTACGGAGTTTAGATCCATTAGTTCTTTTATCAATATTGTGATTTTCTGAGCAAAGTCTGTTTTTCTCCTTTTCGGAAGAAAGTAGAGTGAACGCAAGTGGTAAAAAAGTGTTGCCATCTGACCAGCCAAGAGTAAGAAGGCGAAAGCCCTTGATATATTTATGATCAACATGATCACGAACTCTTGCAAGAAGTTCAACAGATTTACTTCTAGATCTACTGTATAAAGAATCATCAACTACAAGTACATTAACTCTATCTTCAGAAGTAAGAGGCACAATAATGTTTTTTATGATTGATGAAGAAAGTAAAAACAGAAATTTTCTCCAATTGAAGTTTGGTGAGTTAAGGAATCTATATATAGTATCCTTTGAAAATTGATTATTTTTTCCAAATTCCAAGTTTCTAAATAAGTTTTTTCCAGTAAAAACAAGCATAAAGATATATTTAAATATTTTTATACAGGAAAATCCTTTTTCTTTAGAAAAATTACATTGTTTAAGTATGTATCCAATTTTGTTATCCTTAAAAAATCTATTTATAGTAAAATTAAGTTGTTTATCAGTAGTATCATTTGATATAATAGTATTCATAAGAAACATTCCTTTCCTTGGTGTGATGTTTGTCATGATTCTATTATACCAAAAGGAATGTTTCTTTGCTTTATATGTTTATTTTAAAGGCTTCCGCCTTAAATTTTATGTGCGAAAGTTGAGAGTATAATTATCATAAGTTTTTATATCATTAAGACTTTTATCCACATCCTTATTCTCTAGTATATATTCTACAAGGCTCTGGACTTTCTCCACACTATCCCTTACTTCTTTTTCTCCATTTAGACTTACATTTTTAACAACTTTAGACAAGCTTTTAATTGCATATTGCTTTAATTCCGTAAGCTCTTCATCTTCTACTTTTACATCATCAAGTCTCTCATCTTTAATATATATGTAATATACACCTAAATTTTTTAGTTTTTCTAAATATCTGTCTGTAAGAGCTATACCAGCCTTTAATAATATCTGTCCATCATCACCTAGTATACTTTTCCCCAATATTTCCATTTCCCTTACATTATCTATACACTCTAACCTCATGTTGCACCCCTCGTTAGTAAAAATTTTACTTAATAGGAATATTATACTCCTTTTAAGCCTAAAAGAATTTATCCATTGTGATGCCAGCTGTAATTACCCCATTATATAAAATCTGAAGATTATAGCTGGCTTCACATGTGATAAATTTAGTTCTTAATTTATTATCGTATACAAAGACAAGGTTTTAAGTGTTTTATTTGTCTAGCATATCCAAAAGCTCATCAAATCTCTTAATAGTATCTTCTAAAGGTTTTGCAGTAGTCATATCTACTCCAGCCCTTTTTAAAATGTTTATAGGATAATCAGACCCTCCACTTTTTAAGAAACCTTTGTATTTTTCCACTGCCTCTTCTCCTTCATTTAAAATAGCAGTACTAAAAGAGTTAGCAGCAGCATAACCAGTAGCATATTGATATACATAAAAATCTGAATAAAAATGTGGTATTCTAGCCCATTCCATCTCTATGCCCTCATCTATTATCATATCTTCTCCAAAATATTTTGCATTTAACTCTTTCCATATTTTACATAACTCTTCACTAGTAAGCGGTTTACCTTCCTCTAAAATTTCATGAGTTATTTTTTCAAATTCTGCAAACATTATTTGTCTAAACACTGTAGTTCTAATTCCCTCTAATTGTTGATTTATGAGATAAAGTCTTCTTTTTTCATCCTTCTCCTTGTCAATAAGATCTTTTATTAATAGACATTCATTAGTTATAGAAGCTACTTCTGCACAAAATAGTACATAATCTGAATATACAAATGGTTGATTCTTTCTTGAATAATAAGAATGAATAGAGTGCCCCATTTCATGAGCTAATGTGGATACATCATCTAAACCGTAATTGTAGTTTAATAGAACATAAGGCATAGTATCGTAACATCCCCAAGAATAAGCTCCACTTCTCTTACCTTTATTTTGGAATACATCTATCCATCCATCTTCCACTCCACTTTGAAATATGTCTAAATACTCTTTTCCTAAAGGTTTTAAACCTTCTTTAACTATTTGTACACCCTTCTCAAATTCTATATGAGCCTTTGGAGTATCTATTACTGGCACATATAAATCGTACATATGCATTTCTTCTATTCCTAAAAGTTTCTTTTTAATTCTAACATATCTATGTAGAGAATCTAAATGCTTATTTATAGTTTCTACCGCATTATTATAGACCTCTAAAGGTATGTTATTAGGTTTTAACGAACTTTCTAAAGAACTTTCAAAATTTCTGGTTTTAGAGGTAACTATAAAATTCTTAATAGAAGAAGTTAAAGCTGTAGCAAAAGTATTTCTGTATTTATAATAATTTTCGTATAACTTTTCAAAAGCTTCTTTTCTAACTTCTCTATTTTTACTTCTTAAAAAATTAATAAAATTCCCCTCACTAAGCTCCACATCATTTCCCTCTTCATCCTTTATATAAGGGAAACTCATGTCCGCATTAGCTAACATTCCTCTTATATTTCCTGGTGCATTTAGACAATCTGAAAGTGAAGCCAAAATCTCTTCAGTCTTCCTATCTAAAGTATGTGGTTTCATCTTCAATATATCTTCTAAATAAAATTTGTACATATTGAGTTCTGGTACTTCTTTCATAGACTTTGAGATGTTCCCTTCTTCTAAGGACAGTATTTCCGGTTGAAAAAAGGCTTCAAAACTCATAACCTCTGCAAGGTATGCATCTATTCTATTTTTAATTCCCTGAAAAGTATTGTTTCCTGTGTCCTCATCACTTCTCAAATGAGCGTAAACATATAACTTTTCTAGAAGTCTTGAAACTTCTTCTTGAAGTCCTAGGAAATTTAAAAGTTCTTTTCCTTCTGATAGCTTACCACTATATTTTGAAAGTTGTGGTGCTTTTTCTTTTAATACATTAAAATCTTTCTCCCAAGCTTCTAAGTCCCCATAAATTTTTTTAATATTCCACTTATATTTTTCTGAAATTTTTTCTCTACTTTTCAACTTTTTAACATTTGCCATTACTTACTGCTGTAGATGTAAACTACTAGCAGTTTCACCCCCTTATTATTAAAATTAAAAATACTAAAAATCCAATTATAAAAAACCACAATTTAGTAATATTATAACACAATTCCTAAGTTTTACTCCCATAAATAATGATAATTTTCTATTAAATTAAGTATATTTCAATGATAATTTTTGCATACTATACATTTTATGGTATTATAAATATAAATAAGTAACCCTTTAATTAATAGAAAAAATTTATTTGTATTATCATTACTTCTAAACTTTATTTAGGTATCAGTTTCATTTAACTACTAGTGTATCTCTTGCCCCTTTTTTCCTAGAATCTAGAACATAAAATACAGTTTATAAACTAAATATTTTTAAAATTAAAAATGAAAAACTAAGTATTGTTCATTAGGGACTAAATTAGAAGACTAGCATGCTAAAAAATTATCCAATGATTAGGAATTTGTAATTAAAGACTGGTGATTAAAATAGAGGTGTTTTAAATGAAAAAATTTTTATTTCTTATATGTACAATATTTATTACAATATTTATATTTCTTAATGTTTATTCTATAAAGAAAACTAAAAATATAGGTGGAGCTGTGGAAAGATATAGTACTACTGGCATATTTAATGAATATAAATTATATAGATTGGATAATTGGGAAGTGGAGTTTTCCGATGGCAATATGTGCATAGTTTCTGTAAAAGGTCTCAAAAAAAAATCTCCTCATGATTTAATTAGTTATAAAATGCTTTTAGAAAAAAATAAAAAAGGACTATGGAAACTTAAAAAATTCTACCAAAATCCATAGCCCCTTCTCTACTTCTTTTTATTTTTTCCTATACATTCTTCACAAATTCCTTTAAACTTTATGTCTTCTTCTAATTCAACCATTGCAAAGCCTGTCTTATCTTTTACCATTTCTTTTATTTGTGGCATAGGGCAATCTATTTCCACTTGCTTATTACAAAGCTCACACTTCAATATATGCTTATGATTATTTTCTTTAAAAGTATATTCATACTTTCCTTTACCTATATCAAATTTTTGTACTAAATCTTTTGTATAAAACAATTCTAGTGTTCTATAAACTGTGGATAAATCCACAGTTATCCCCTGATTTTTACAAGCTTCATATATATAATCTGCACTTAGTGATTTTTCTTCTTCTATTATAAGTTTTAAAATACTCAGCCTTGCTTTTGTGCATTTCATATTATTATTTTTCATGATAGACTTATATTTTTCCATATAATCATCCCTTTAAAAAAATACCATCTTAAGTCCAAACATTATAAGTATTACCCCTCCTATATAGTCTGCATAGGCACTTACAGTTTTTATCTTCTTTAAATATCTGCACATACTAAAAGCTATAGTAGTCATTATAGCAGTTATAAATCCTATGTAAAGCGAATCACTTAAAATTATCCAATTGCTTTTTATACTATTAAGCACTGTAAATCCAATTACCATGGCGTCAATACTCACAGACATTCCCAGTATAAAATAAGCCTTTGTACTATCTATAAACTTATTTTCTTCATGCTGAAACCCTTCTTTAAGCATAAGTATTCCCACCAAAACTATTATTATACCACCAATAACCTTTGGCATTTCTGCTATATAGGAATTAAATAAAATTCCTGCATAAGCTCCTACAAAAGCAAAAAAGAACTGAAAAAATCCAAAAGAAGCTATATATGGTATACTTTTTCTAAATTTCAAATTACATATGCCAAGACTAATAGCCACCCCAAAAGCATCTAATGAAAGCGCTAAAGCTATTAATGTAAGTTCATAAAAGCTCATCTACTATCTCCCCTTATATTTTTTAACAAAAATCAATGACCAATTCATAGTGTCGATTTTCATTCATTGGCCATTGATAATTATCATTGAGCATTGAATATTATTCATTTATAAAATTTGAAAATGGATAACTTACATTTTCAAATTTTACTTAATCCTCTTAAGTATTTCTAATAAGTATTTCCAAACTCTTTCTGTAGAAGATATGCTTATGTGTTCTTTTGGAGTGTGTACGTCATACATGTTTGGTCCAAAAGATATCATATCCATGTCATGAAATTTTCCTGAGAATAATCCACATTCAAGACCCGCATGTATAGCTGCTATTTCAGGCTTTTCTCCATATATTCCTTCATAAGCTTCTACACATATTTCTCTTAATTTTGAATCTGCCTTGTATTGCCATGCTGGATACGGTGCAAAAGTTTCTATTTTGGCTCCATAAACCTTAGCTATAGAAACTGCTCTTTGGTGTATTTCTTCTTTTAGTGAATCTACAGAACTTCTAGTTGCACTTATAAGTTCTATAGAATCTTCTAAAGTGTTTACTACGCCTATATTACTTGAGCTTTCTACAAGTCCATCTATAGCCATACTCATAGTTTGCACTGAATTTGGTATTAGAAGTAATATATTTACGGCCTTCTCCAAAGTATCTCTTGAGAATACTTTTTCTATATTTTCATTAGAAGTAGTTAAACTTATAGTTACATCCTTATCTGCATTTTCTAATTCTGTCTTAAATGTTTGTGTCCATTGATTAACTTTTTCTTGTAAAACATTCATTTCCTGCTCATTAACTAAAATTACAGCTACATTTTGCCTTGGAATAGCGTTATCTTTTTCTCCTCCATTTATGGATGCTACTTTTAAATCAATAGAATTCATAAGGTCGTTTAAAAATCTACCCATTAGCTTGTTGGCATTTCCTCTTCCCTTATTTATTTCCATTCCAGAGTGTCCACCCTTTAATCCATGTACCTTAACTTCTACAGCCTTTAATCCTTCTACCTTTTCAAATGTTACTGGAAGAATTATTTTATCCCTAAGTCCACCAGCACAGCTTACAAGAAGTTTTCCTTCTTCTTCTGAGTCTATGTTCAAAAGCAATCTTCCATTAATATTAGCTGGGTCTAATCCCTGAGCTCCGCCCATACCAGTTTCTTCATCAGTAGTAACTAATAATTCTATTGGTGGATGAGGAATATCTGAAGACGCAAGCACCGCAAGTCCATAAGCCACTGCAATTCCATCATCAGCTCCTAATGTAGTTCCTTCTGCTCTTACAAAATCTCTATCTACTTTAATCTTTATTGGATCCTTTTTAAAATCATGATCTAGACCTGGTTCCTTAGCACAAACCATGTCCATGTGTCCTTGAATAACAACTGTTGGAGCATTTTCATATCCCATTGTACCTGGCTTCTTTATTATTACATTTAAAGTTTCGTCTTGAATAACTTCTAAATTATTTTCTTTAGCAAAACTAACTAAATAGTCGCTTACTCTTTTTTCATCTCCTGAACCTCTAGGTATTTTGGTAAGTTCTTCAAAATAGAAAAATACTTCTTTTGGATTTAAATTTTCTAGTACTCTACTCATTTTTACATCACCTCTTTATATATTTTAGTGGTTTCCCACTTTTTGTCCAATAATTTAATAATGACGTATAATTAACTAATAATCACGGTATCTAAAATATAGTGCAACATCAGCTACATTAGTGATTTAGCAGTTCTACTAATCCTCATCACTAAACAATGATAGTTAACACCATAAGTCTTATTACTATTTTACTAATACTCTTCTACTAATATTCTTTCACTGACCACTAGCTTTAACCTTTAACATATTAGTAATATAAACATTATTTTTCTCCCAATGTTATTATAACCACCGAGATAAGTATTAATATACTTCCCAATATAATAATTGAACTAAGTTTTTCTTTTAAAATTATTACTCCTAAAACAATACTAACTATAGGCTCTAAAGTACTTAACACGGCTGCATTAGATGCTCCTATAATCTTAACACCTTTTAAGAATGCCATAAGTGCTATAACTGTGGATATAAATGAAATTCCTAGAATAGCTACTATGGATTGAAACTTTATTAACGTAACAAGACTGCCTGTACATATAGCACTTATGAAAAGTATAGATGAAGATGCAATGGACAGATAAAAAGTGGCACAAAATACATCCATCTTTCCTATAGAACTATGACCAGCTGATATTATATAAAAAGAATAAAATATTCCTGAAATAATAGCAAAAAATATTCCCATAGGAGCTAAGACTTCCTTACCGCCACCTACCAATAAATATATGCCTATACATGAGAGAATAAGTGCAAATATTTTTGTTTTTTTTAGTTTTTCTTTGAAAAATATTACAGAAATAATTGTTACAACTATAGGATATATAAAATGTATAGTGGTAGCTAGTCCTACAGACATATAATTGTATGCTAAAAATAAAGTAAGACACCCTACTGCATAACTTCCTCCTCCAAATATAAATACATCTCTCAATTCTTTTTTATTTATTTTAAAGCTTATTTTTTTTCCTATCATAAGTGGAAATATCATTATTGCTGCAAATAAGAACCTAAATGCTAAAACAGTTATAGCATTAGTTCCTCCCTTATAAGCAATCTTAGCAAGTATAGGCATTACTCCAAATGCTGCTGCAGAAAGCATTGCATAAAAAACCCCATTTATTTTCTTCATATGTATATTCCTTCTTTTTAATATTATAGTATGTTATTATTTTATATTCCAAATAAATCATAAACAATATACTCTATTAATTCAATATGTTTTTTTAATTTCATTATCATAAAACAACTGTTAACTTATTTTATAGTTTAGTTTATAAAAATATCTCATTTTTTCTTAAAGCTTATAAAAATCTCTCATTTATCATAGTCACTTAAAAATAAAGCACATTTCCTTTTACCTATTTTGTATAATAATGATTTGTTCATAGCTATGGTTATTACCTAATATACACGTTATAGAAAATAACTATAATTTATCTTCATAGTAAATTCACAACTTATTTAAACTTATTTAAACTTTATGTTACTTTTTTGTCATAACTAATTCATACTTAAATGATATAATTTGAAATGTTTTATTAAAATAAGCATTAATGAAAGGGGGTAACCATAAGATACATAATTTAAATTAATTTTATCTTATGGAAGTAAATTGAAAAAAAAACATAACAAAACTAAAAATCAATCTGGAAGTATATTAAAAAAAGTGTTAATAATGCTTCCAATAGTGCTAATTATAGTTGGATCCTGTGCTTATTTATATACTCATAATTTGTTCAGTAAAGTTAATAAAAAGGATATATCTCAAAATGACTCTGATTTAGGTATAAAGAAGGTTGCAAACGAAAAAGCAAAGGACGATATTATTAACATAGCTCTATTTGGAGTAGACACAAGGCAAAAAAACGATCCTACACACTCTGATTGTATAATTATATTAACCATAGATGAAAAGCACAAAGACATAAAGCTTTCATCTGTAATGAGAGATACTTTTGTTGAAGTTAAAGGTCATGATAAAACTAAAATTACTCATGCCTATGCTTATGGGGGTCCAGAGCTAGCTTTATGGACTCTTAACAATAATTTTGATTTAAATATAAAAAAATATGCCACAGTAGATTTTTTTAATTTAGAAAAAATAGTAGATATACTGGGTGGAGTAGAAATTGATGTAAAACCTAACGAAATCAAATACATAAATAAATTTATGGGTGAAACCTCAGCTATACTTCACGATTCTGTACCTACTCTTACAAATGCAGGAGTTCAAGTATTAAATGGAAGACAAGCTGTTTCCTATGCTAGAATTCGTTCTACTGCTGGAGGAGACTACGAAAGAACTTTAAGACAAAGAGCAGTGTTAAATGCTATTATTGATAAGGCAAAAAACAAGAACAAATTAGAATATCCTTCACTAATTTCTAAGTTCCTTCCTCTTGTAGAAACAAATTTGGATTCTAATGAAATTATGTCTATTGGAAAAGATGTTCTTATTTCAAATATAACAAATGTTAAGCAAGCTAGATTTCCTCTAGATTCCAATAGCGATGGAAAAAAAATAAACGGAATTTGGTATCTAGTTACTGATATAGAGGAAACTAAAAATAGTCTTCATGATTTTATATACAATGATATAGAACCTAAAGGCAATCATAATGAAGAGCGAAATTAAGTTATAAGCAAAAGAAAAAGAGGAGCAACATTGCCCCTCTTTTTTTATTTTGATTTCTAATTTTTATGATTTTACTTCTTTTCTGTTAATAAAGTTTACAACATATAATTCTATATATTTCCTTTAATAAGCTGTAAAATAAATGCTATTTTCCATCTCAAAGAGTCTTAGCATTGATATTCCTAGAATAAATTTTTACTATTAAAAAGATTATTATTATAAATCAAAAATTTTTAACAAAAATAGCATATTATTTATACAATCATTGCATTTTTTGAATACATTTGTTGTTTTATGTGGATAACAATAGATTTTTATGTTATTATTATATGTGTATTAGCATACTATTTATTGGCATATTTACTACATGTAATTATATATATTACATGATTATATATATCAACTTTAATTTTAAAAGTTTATACTACTTTTATTATATGATTATACTTTCACTGTAGATTTTAAATTTTAATAGATATTCTTAAATAGGAGTTTTATTATGGTCAAATTAGAGATTTTCATAGGTTCTATTATTGAATGTTTTTTTGTAATAGGTACTGGCTTAAGTTTTTTGGGTATTTATTTAGATTTTAAGACTCTTTTTAAAACTAGCTTAGTTAACGGAATAATTTTGTCCTTAATTAGAATCCTATATTTAAATTATAAAATTCCACTAGGCTCTCATACATTCATAATGATCATAGTAATTATATTATATTTAACACTCTTTCTTAAAATATCCTTATTAAAATCAATTATCTCTATTTTAATAAGCTTGGCTTTAGTGCTTTTGGGTGAAGGTCTTTTTATCCCACTTTTAAAAGGACTTATGCCAAAATTATATAAAAAATTTGGTTTAGCAATTATTGCATTTTTAATATCTCACTGTTTTTTAATAATTACATTTTTTGTAAACTATTTAACTAAAAAAACCATAATAAACTTAAATAAATAAAATGATTGTGAGGATGATTTTTATGAATTCAAATTCTAAAGCGTATATCCTCATCGCTTTAATTTTACTTCAAAATTTAATAGTTTTATTTGTCTCTAATAACGCTATACTAATTTGGGAGAATATTAGTTCTTCTAATTTCAAATATCCTGTAAGTATTTGGTTGATAATGTTAATATTAAGTCTTTGCTCTTTTATATGTCTTTATTTCATTATGAATATAATAAAAGAAGAAAAGGAATCTATAAAAGAATTAAATAACTCTAAAGAAGTTATCGAAGCCCTTAGAGGGCAGAAGCATGACTTTCAAAATCATTTAAGTATTATATCTGGATTAATTCAATTAGGCAAACCTGAAAAAGCCCTAGAGTACACTTTTAATGTATGTGGAAAAACTAATGAAGTATTTTCCATATCAAAAATTAAAAATGTAGAAGTAGCAGCGCTCCTTTATAGAAAATATGCTATAGCAGAGAATAGCGGAATTACAGTTGAGCTAGACATAGATTCTTATTTAGAAAATATAAAAATATCTTCATTAGATTTATGTAAAATTCTATTTAACTTAATTGATAATGCTATATATGAACTTGAAAACTGTAATGCTGATGAAAAAATTCTTTCTATTTCCATATTTCAAACGGATAATGAATATATTATATCCATAACAAATTCCTCTCCAATTATTTCTGAAGAAATTAAGAATAAACTTTTTCAAGTGGGTTTTTCCACAAAAGAGGGTCCTGATCATGGTCATGGTCTTCCTATTGTTAAATCTATAGTACATAAAAATAGCGGAAGACTAACCGTAGAAAGTTACGAAGGTGTTGGCACCATATTTACTGTATTCTTACCAAAGAAAAAATAATCTACGAATCTACTTTGATGTCAGATATCTATCGACATTTTTCGGTAGGTGCCTGGCACCATTGCTTATATTCCTGTCTACAATTTCTCTCTGTAAAAAAAGAAAGAATCTTTTTTGAATATATGAGTTTTTCCTTTTTTTCACCTATATACATAGCATAACTACTCCAAATATACTTTTCTGGCTTCTCCACTATTTTAGCTTTTACTGGATTTAAATGTATGTATTTACTGGCATCCAAAATATATTTTTGCCCTTGCACAATTTTCCAACCATATCTATCTTGGAATAAATGTCCAGATAAACCGTAATTATTGTTAAAATATCTAGCATATGTTTCATTTGTTTTTTTCATAATTTGACTAATTATAGTATCTCCAGTTTGTATTAGTAAATGTACATGATTAGTCATTAAGCAATAACAATATAATGTCGCTTTATATTTTTGTAATGATTCCTTTAATATATTTAAATAAATTGTATAATCTAATCTTTTCACAAAAATATTACTCTTTCTATTTCCCCTTGTGGTTATGTGATATATAGCTCCTGGATACCATATCAATGCTTTTCTTCCCATTCTATTCTCCTTTAATTTTTCTCTTATTCCCTTTTACATTTTATTTTTCATAAATAATATTAATATACAAGTTAATCCATAACTTCATTATATATGTTCTTTTATTTATACTTGAATTTATAATTATACTTTTAACTCGCAATTCTTAAGTTATAATTCTTAACTATAACTATAGTCTCAATTTATAATTCTTAACTATAATTTTTACTATAACTATGGTCTCAAGTTATAATTCTTAACTATAATTTTTACTATGGTCTCAATTTATAATTTTCAACTAAAATTTCTAACTTTATTATTAAGTTAGAATTCCTATTGATACTAATTCGCATAAGATACATGAAAATAAATAACAAGTCAAAGATGCAGGTATATTTTGTGTCAGACAAGGAAGCAGATTCCGCCGCTAGTATGACTATCGGTGGGTTCTGCTGACGCAGTATGACGCAAAATAGACTAGCATACTGACTTGTTATTTATTTGAATGTGCCTTAATATTCTCACTAAAAAATTATACTAAGAATTATTCTTATTAATTTATATTTTACAACTCAATTATTATAAATAATTATTGCCATTATATACATTTGTTAAACATCATTTAAAAAAACAAAAGGGAAAATATTAATCTAAATAGATACTTTTATTTCACAAAACAAACTATGCTCAATACAAAAGTCCAGTGATATAATAAATCACTGGACTTCTTAATAATTTTTCTACAAAATTTCTCATCAATCGGCAGGTGCCTGGCACCTTTATTTCTATTGAAAAATAAATTCATTCATTACTTTTTTTGTAGCCGGTATGTCTGTAACTAGATACCATATATCATTTATCATTTGACCTTTTGAATGTTCTTCCAAAGGGAATCTTTTTTGTTCCACATAAGATATATTAGAAGTTACTACTTGAGTAGCTAGCTTCATTATTTCACCTGTACTCATACTAGTCTGAACTTTTGATGCCATATCTGGTATTATACCTAATAACTCTTTCTTATTCATCTTTAATCCCTTGTTAATTATGGCATTAAGCACTGTTCTTTGTCTTTCAGTTCTTTTATAATCCCCACCACTAGTATATCTTATTCTACAGTATGCCACAGCTTGAGCTCCTGATAAAGTTTGCTTACCAGCATTTTGTAATGTTTCTACATGCTTTTTAGTTATCCCCTCTAACCCTTTAGCATAGCTATTTATTAATTTCACTTCATTATTTTCAACATTTATTTCTACACCGCCTAAGCTATCAATAATATCTGCTAATTCAAAGAAATCTACTGTTGCAAAATCTTTTATATTAAGACCAAAATTTTCATTTATAGTTTTTATAGCAAGTTTAGGTCCTCCATATGCATAAGCGTGATTAAGCTTAGTTTTTCCATGACCTTCTATATTCACATATGTATCTCTCATTATTGAAGAAACTTTTATCTTATTATTCTTACCATCTAAAGTAACAACCATTATTGAATCTGAACGTCCCGCTCCACCTTTTTCTCTCGTATCTATACCAAAAAAAGCTATATTTGTAATACCATTAAGTTTAGACTTTTCCTCAGCTTCCTCATTTACTGCTAATTCAACAGGATCCTTTACCAAATCGACCTTTTTAACATTCTTTATTCTAGAATAAATATATCCAAAAACTCCACCTAAAAAGATTACTGCCACTAAAACTATTATTAATATTATTTTTAAGGCTTTACTTTTCTTTTTCACATCCCCATCTCCTCTAATTAACATTTTTGTTATGAATATTTTTCTAATTTTCTATCTTTATGCTATAAGTGTTGCAATATCTTATCCACTTATATAAAAATTTATAGACATTTATAGACATAAACCTATAATTAACATTTTACCACCAGTCGTAAATCCTGTCTACTATTGTTGTATCCTTCCAGAGACTTCACATGAAAATCCTAGTACAAGTTCTATTTTTAGTGAAATAGATAGCTTTCTATAGAATAAATGATTTATGATTTTATTACTTATACCTATTTTTATTGAACTCAAAAATCGGCAGGTGACTGTCACCTGCCGATTTTTGTCAATATTTCTTACTATTTGCTTCTACCTTCTGTATAAGTATATTTCAACTCAGTAGTTCCAAATAGTGGAGTCATTAAATTTTTTACATATTTATATACATAGGTATTCCTTGTTGGGAATCCTGTTGGAGCTATAGCAGCTTCATCATAGAGCAATATCTTTTCAGCTTTTTTATAATCTTCAAGTCTCTTAGCTACATCCATAGTGTTTTGGGCATCTGTAGTTAACTTATCATATTCCGCATTTTTCCAGAAAGTTGGTACATACGCTGTGGCAGATATAAATCCATCAAAGAAAGTATTTGGATCATTGTAATCTCCTGACATAGACATACTTGCTAACTCAAATTCTCCATCATCAGTTTTCTTTTGGAATACTGGCCATTCAACATATTCTGTCTTTAATGTAATTCCCAATGTTTTTTTATACATATCTTGTAAATATTCTGCATAGGTTCTAAACCATTGATCAGTACCTGCTTGCAAGAATGTAACTGTTAATTTAGATGGGTCTGGATCCATTCCAAGTTCCTTTAATCCCTTAGACAATAAAGCTTTTGGATCTGGATTTTCCTTTACTAAATTTTCAATTGGCTCCTCAGCCTCTTCTCTAAATTCTTTATCATTTACTAAAACTGTTGGTGGAACCCAACCATAAGCTGGCTTTTGACGTCCCTTAAATATAACGTTACATAAATCCTCTCTTGTAACACCTATAGAAAACGCTTTTCTAACATTTGCATTTTTAAATAATTTATCTTTAGTATTAAAGAATATATAGCTTGCACCTGGGGTATACCCCTTTAAGTTATTGAATTTGCCAGTTTTATCAAACTTTTCAATCCATTCTTTTTTAGATGCACCGCTAAAATCTAACGCTCCACTATAAAGTGAATTATATACTGCTGAATCATCTTTTATAATTTTCATGTTAACCTTTTCTAATTTTACAGATTTTTTATCCCAATATTTATCATTCTTCTCTAAAACTAATTCACTATTGTGAGTCCAATTCTTTATTGCAAATGGTCCACAATATACCATAGTATCTGATCCTGAACCATATTTATCTCCATATTTTTCAACTATGTCTTTTCTTTGTGGTACAAAAGTTTTGTTATAAGTTATCTGGAAAAAATATGGGCAAGGTTTCTCAAGAGTTATTTCTAAAATTTTCTCATCCAATGCCTTCATTCCCAAAGTATCTACCGCAGCTTTACCTTCATTTATAGCCGCTCCATTCTTTATAACATATAATAAATTAGCATAAGGTGCTCCAGTTTTAGGATCTAGTGTTCTTTTAACCGAATAAACAAAATCTTCAGCAGTTACTTTTTTACCATCTGACCAATTGTAGTCTCTTAAGTAAAATTTCCAAACAGTTCCTTCTTCATTGTGTTCCCACTTCTCTGCTCCTGCTGGTTTAACTACATCTTTTCCATTTTCTTGCTCAAGTCTAGTAAGTCCTTCCATAGTTTCTGTCAATATTAAAGCAGCGTATACATCTGTTCCTTTAGATGGGTCTAATGTTTTAGGCTCAGCTCCTAAGTTACAATTAATATACTGTTCCTTATCCATCTTAACTGTACTTGAGCTTCCTCCTTTATCTCCAGATTTTTTGTCACATCCCACCATTAGCCCCGAAGCCATTAATGTAACCATTAAAATAGCTGACATTAATTTTTTTGTCTTCATGAACAAACACCCCCAATGTTTTTAATAAATTACAATATACATATTTCATATTTTGTGTATATATGAAATATATTATGTATTACTTAAATTATTCTGCATTTATTTAAAAATCCTTCTTATTTTTTAAAATATTTTTACTATTGTGAAATTTACTTTTTTACTGTTTGTTTACATTATTATATATATATTAAATATTTTTTAACTTATACTAATATTATTTAATTATTTTATATTAAAGAAATCACTCATCAATATTTTTGTGTTTAAAATTGTCTATGCAGCAGTTACATTACCACTATAAAAATGTTAAATATATAAAATATAAATTAACACAAATACTTAAAAATAGTATAAAAACTCCTACGATTATATTGAAACCCATTATACTTTGGCCTAAACAAACAGCGTCATTGGATAGGTGTGAATCACCCGGCCAATGACGCTATTCAATGGTGTTTTTAGTTATATTAAGCAACCACATTATTTGTAAACATTTAACTATAATTGAAGTGCTACTAAGTATCGTTATAATTATGTTCTACATATTATTTTACGTTCCAATCATAATTAAATTTACAATTTCACAATAAATTTAATTATATATCGTCTATATGGTAATTTGAAACTATAAAATAGTTGTTTTATTTATAAAATGGCATTTCATTTTGCAAATACATAAACTTTTAACTTTGATTATGTTCTGGAATTACCCCCACAACAGGTAAATCTAAAATCTTAGTTATATCTTCATCAGTCTTTATGGTGTTGTCCATGTATTCTAAAAGAAATGAAACTCCTATAGATATCACAAGTCCCAAGAAAAATGCTATAGCAACATTAAGTTTCTTTTTAGGTTTTATAGGTTTTTCTGGTACTTGAGCCTTATCTAAAACCTGAACTTCTCCACCCGGTATTGCCTTTGTGGCCTTTTTTATAAAAACCTCTGTAAATATATCTGATATAAATTTAGCTTTGTTGGGCTCCTTATCTTCCACTGTTATATCCAATATTTGCGTATCAGTCTGCGGTGTAACTTTAACAACTTCTTGCAGTTTTTTTGCACTCATTTGTAAATTACCTTTTCTTATAGTTTCCTCCGCTACAGAATCCAGCTTTGCAATTTGAGCATATGTTTTAACAAGCTTTTGATACATCATAACTTCATTATAGTTATAATTTTTAGTTACACTACTTGATGCATCACCTTTTCCCACAACTACACTTACTTTAGATTGATATGTAGGTGATATAATAGAAAAACTTATAACTCCCGCAATAATAGTTGCTGCTAGTGTAATACTAATTATCAATTTTGATCTCTTCTTTAATATCCAAAAGAATTCTCTAAGATCTAAAGTCATTTCTTCTTCCATAACAACCTCCGTAATTAAAATTATAATAAATATTTATATAATAATTTTTTAAATAATGATAAATATAGTACCAAATATATATATCGAAAACTTTTATTATAACTTTTTAGTAAAATTCACTTTTCTGTTAAATATTTTATGTTTTCTATTATATAGTCAATACGACATATAGGCATACACCTAAAATATTAGCTTTTTACTATAAACATTTATAAATAAAAGAACAAAATAATTATTCTCTCTTTAACAAACTAAAAGTCAACAAATCTTCGACAAAAAACACCAAGTGCCAGGCACCTGTCGAAGACAGTTACCTGGCAGCACTATGATGTTTGTACACTATTTTCGATAATATTGCTATCTTATTTGAGGCATTACTTAATGAATCCGTATACATAACAAATATATAAGGCTTTTCAGCAAATACTATACCTACATCATTTACTGATGAACCATAATTTCCTATTTTGTGTGCAACTATATCCTTAGGAATATATTTGTCTATTCTATCATGAAATACTGTGCTTTTCATGGAATCTATTAAATGTGCATTATATTTTTCATTTCTATCTTCATATAATTCTTTTAGTAATATAAATTCCATTTCTGGAGTTATTACATTCTTTCTTGTATCTATATGAATTCCTGTAATGTCACATACATCTCTTCTAACAGCTTGTACTCCTCCAAGACGACGTGATAACATATTAGTAGCTATATTGTCTGAGTATATAATTGATAAATCTAATAACTTCTGTATGGAAATTGGTTTCTTAAGCGTTGTTTTTATTTGATTTTGCAATATGCCTGTTCCAGATTCGTACATAGACGACCTATACCTTAAATCTTCATCTAATCCTAAATTTCCTTGCCTTACTCTATTGTATGCTACTATATTCATTCCAACCTTATAAGTACTTGCAGCTGTACATGCTTTATTTTCATTAATACTTATTTTTTCGCCAGAAGTTAAATCATAGTATACAAAACCTACTTTATCTATGTCTTTTCCTAAGTATTTTCTAATTTTCTCTTCAATAGATAGTCCTTCATAATCCTTTTCTAAATAGCTATCATCTTTTCCATAACCCTTATTACACTGTCTTACATCTTGTTTTGTTTCTAAAACTCGTTTTGTTTCATTATTGTACATTCCCGTTTCTTCTAGAGAATTTTCTTTTTGAAAACATTTAATTAATTTAGTCATAATATTTCCATATTTTCCATCTACCGTCAAATTATATCCTATATTATAAAGTTTCTCTTGAATCTCCACTACTTCTTGTCCACTATCACCTTGCCTCAGTAAAATCACCTTGGCTTCCTCTATAGCTTTTCTTCTTTCCTGTTTCTGTTTTTCTTCATCTAATATTCTTTTTTCTACCCCTTTTTCATCATTATTATCAACTTGCATTTCTTTTCCTTTAGTTAACAATTTTTCTTCTGTTACTTTTTTCTCAGTTTTATTATCTTTGTAAACTACCACACCTCTAACGCTAGAACCACCTATTATAACTAACAAAATAATTATAATAATTGTTTTTTTCTTCATTTTTTTACCCTTTCCCCCTTAAATTAATCTCCCAATAAGTAATACTAAAGTAATCAAAAATAACCAATTTTTAATATATAGGTTTAGTAAATATATATATGCTATTTACTATATTGTATTTATATACTGAATTTTTAATGCACAAATTTTATGCTAGTTAGACATCGAATATAAATCCCCAATATATATATATTGTATCAATATTGTATTATTTAATCAAATATTATACTTATAATTTATATATTTCCAATAATTTTTTTAGTGCCAGGCACCTGTCGAAAAAAGGCGCCTATTACTAGTCTTTCTGCATTTACACACATTATATATTAACACAATATTTTTCTTCTAATTTTATTGGATTATATGATTTTTTTGCCTTTCTAAGGCCTTCAATACCTAAATCTTGTTCTCTATTTATATATTTTACATCACTTAAATATTTTTCAGCAAAAGTCTTATTTATAAATGCGTATATTCCTCTTATCTCAGCAATTCCCTTTTCGATATGGACAATAGCCATCTCATCATTTACTTTCTCTCCTATAGTAAATGCCACTACTTTTCCATCTACATAAACTGCCATTCCCTTAAGATTGAGTACTTCCATATGCGATAAAATTTCTTTTATTCCATCTAACTCATAATCAATATATACCTGAACGCCATTTTGCTCTTCCTTTTGGTGACGCCAGATTTCTGAAGCCTTTAAACAATCCTGTTTCACATTATCTTCTGAAAAATCCTTAACCTCATAGTTATAATTTTTCACAAAGAAATTATAATGATTTTTCTTTGAATGAAGTTTTCTTCCTGAAAGAGTTATGAGTTTTTTACTATCATATATATAATCAAAATTATCTATATCCTCACATATATGAGCTTTGTCACCATATATTTCTTTTAAATCTCCAATAAATAAATTCTCTACGTCTTTGAATAAATATGGCATATTATTTTCTTCCTTATATTTTTTTAATTTTTCTATTATGTCTTTAAGATTTCCCTTATTATACCCTATAGGCTGCATAAAATGGTATTTACCATTAAAATCCTTTTTCTTAATAATAAGTGCATCATTACACTCTGCATATTGAATATCACAACCTTCTCTCCATATTATTAGACTAGCAAAAGAATATTCACTAGTTGCGAATTTATAATCACTCAAATATTTATAAAAAATATCTTTCTCATCAATAGTTAATGGCTTAAATTCTAACATTCACATTCCCCCTCATGCTCTAAACAACTATTATTATCGCTCTTTACCGCTTCCCACTCATACCTTAAAATACCATAAAGATACATATCATCTCTCTTTCCATCTCGATGAACAAACTCACGATAAGTTCCTTCTCTCTTAAAGCCAAGCTTTTCATATAAATTTATAGCTGGCTTATTATATGACAAAACATTAAGTTGTATCCTATGAAGATTAAGCTCTTGAAATCCAAAATTCATAGTAAGTGCCAATGCTTCTTTACCAATCCCTTTACCTCTATATTCGTCATCACCTATTCCTATATAAATTACAGCAACTCCATTATTCCACTGTATATTTTCAAATCCTGTAACACCTATAAATTTATCATTTTCAATATCTCTAACTGCAAAAATAAAACTATCATTAGATTGTGTTACTTTTTTTATCACATATTTCAATTCTTCTTCATTCCTTGGAAATGCAGCTACCGTATCATAGACTCTTAGAAAAGATAAATCATTATACCACTGTTCAAATATTTGCAAATCACTTTCTTTTACTGAAGTAAGTCTTATATTTCTTCCCTTTAGCAAATTTTTTCTAAACACATATAACACCCCACATAAAAATTTTAAACCTTAAAAATTTCAATCTAATGAATAATCATTATCCATTTATAACTATTATATATTAGAAAATAATTTTAGACAACCCCCATAGGGTATCTTTGACATCCATAAAAACGTATTGCACTGCCACCTATCAAAGTATATTCATTCATTTTTTGAACAAATATGAATAATTTCTTTTGTTTTAAATTTATTAATAATTTATTTAATTCATATTTTTCAACATAAATATTGAAATTCAATATATTATATGATAAAATTTTTATACTAAATAAATACAATAATGTGTTTTTGATTGCATACGATACACTTTGAGTTGTATATTGTATATTTTTTAGAGATTTCGTCACTTATTGTATTAATTTATTAAAAGTTTAGTATAAATTTTTATACATTTTTGCAACTTTTATTTCATAAAGTAACAATTTAATATTTCACAATTTTAAAGGGAGGATCTATAATGAGCAATACTTTACAAGAAAAAAAACTTAAATGGCATAACCTAGCATTAATGTCTTTTGTTATGGTTTGGGGGTTTGGTAATGTTGTAAACAATTACGCAAATCAAGGTCTACCAGTTATTGTATCTTGGCTTCTAATATTTTCTATATATTTTGTTCCTTATGCATTAATGGTTGGTGAATTAGGCTCTACTTTTAAAGACTCAAAAGGTGGCGTTAGCGCTTGGATTGGGAATACCACCAATAGAAAACTTGCCTACCTTGCAGGATGGACTTATTGGGTTGTACATATACCTTATTTAGCACAGAAACCTCAATCAGTTTTAATTTCTTTAAGCTGGGTATTTTTTCAAAATGGTAAAGTTATAAAAAGCATAAATCCTTTAATTCTTCAGTCAATAACTTTAGTAGTATTTTTACTTTTTGTATGGGTAGCTTCAAGAGGAATTACTTCATTAAAAAGAATTGGAACTATTGCTGGTACATCAATGTTTGTAATGTCAATACTATATATATTATTAGTACTTGCAGCTCCTGCAATCACTGGTTTAAAATCAGCAACACCAAATATAACTTTAAAAAGCTTTATACCTGATTTTAACTTTAGATATTTTACAACTATATCAATGCTCGTATTCGCAGTAGGAGGATGTGAGAAAATCTCTCCTTATGTTAATAACACTGAAAATCCATCAAAGCAATTTCCAAAAGGAATGATAGCTCTTGCAATAATGGTTGCAATCTCAGCTATATTGGGTTCTTACGCTATGGGATTAATGTTTAACTCAAATGCTATTCCAAAGGACTTAAAAATGAATGGACAATACTACGCTTTTAAAATGCTTGGACAATATTACGGACTTGGAAATGCATTATTAATAATATATGCTTTAGCTAACGTGGCAGCTCAAGTTTCTGCACTTATGTTCTCCATAGATGCTCCACTTAAGGTTTTACTTGCAGATGGAGACAAGGATTTTATTCCACAATCTTTAAATAAAACAAATAAATATGGTGCTCCAATAAACGGATATAAAATGACTACTATATTAGTTGGTATTTTGATAATAATACCAGCTTTAGGAATTGGCGATATGAATACATTATTTAACTGGTTATTAGACCTTAACTCTATTGTTATGCCACTAAGATACTTATGGGTATTCCTTGCGTACATGCTGTTAAAATCTGCTCGTGGTCAAGCTTACTCTTCAGATTATAAATTTATTAAAGGAAATAAAGCTGGTTTCATTGCAGGACTATGGTGTTTTGCTTTCACAGCTTTTGCATGCGTAATGGGAATGTTCCCAAAAGATGTTCCTGCTTTTTCTTCACAATGGAACTTCCAAATTGCACTTAACTTACTAACACCTTTTGTACTTATTGGCTTAGGATTAATTCTTCCTAAAATTGCTAAAAAAACTAACGGTAAAAGTGGAAAAACCGCTGCATAATAATTCTTAAAAATCTTGTGAAAAACATATGTTGTTGTAGAAATAAATTTATTAATTCAAACACCTACATTAACTTACTAATATTAAAACAATGTTAAAGTAACACTAAAATATTTGAAATAAAAGATAGGGATTATCCATATCAAAACCTATTGCAATTTAGGCCTTTGATGATTGTTAATCCCTATTTTTTTAATATATTTTTTTACTACAACTTATATTATAAGTAAATCTATCTTTCGATTTATCGACAAAAATCGGTAGGTGCCAGGCACCTTTTCAACTTTGGTAGTGTGTTAGCACCATTAGGCATAACGTACACCTTTGCATCTTTTCCACTTAGAGCATATGCTATATCTAATGCTTCATCAACATTTTTCACCACTTTAATGTTGCATTTTTTAAGTATATCTGGCTCCATATCTGAAACCAATATTATATTGTAGTTAACTGCCGCTTCACACATTATGTAGCCTATGTGCTTAGCAATAGAATAATCCTCTCTTAGAGATGTTTCCCTTTTAGAATTATCATCATAATTTATCATTATATCTTTCATTTCCTCATTGCCAAATCCTTCGCTACACTGACTCATTATAATAATAGTTCCGCCTTTTTTTACAGTTTCTCTAACATTGAAAAATGTCTTTGAAGTTTGGTAAAGATTTATATCCTTTGGATAACCGCAAGCTGAACCTACCACTATATCAGCTAGCTCATGTATTTCCGCTGCATCATATTCATCTACCATACCGCAGCCCTTTTCAAAAGCCTTTATATAATCTCCAGCTACTGCAGCGCGTATCTTTCCGTTGCTTCCCATTAAAGCATTGAACATAAATGTTGGCTTAACAAGAGCAGCTGCCTCCATCATATCTAGATGTATAGGATTGTTTTCTATAGAACCACTTTTAACATTTTTCTTTGTTCCTCCACCTATTTCTGGACTCAAAGAAAGAGCATGATTTGTCATTATAGTTCTGTAACCACTGATTCCTGGAAGAATTGACTTTCTTCCACCTCCCCATCCTGCCAAAAAATGATATATTATTGCGCCTGTAAGTATTATATGATCACACTTAAGCGCTAATTTATTTATATGCACAGGCGTTCCAAAAGAAGTAGTTCCCACATATTCTAAATCTTCCTCATTAGTTGACACGTGATCTATAACTTTAAATCTTTCTGTCAACTTATCTCCCAAAAGCATTCTATGTTCTTCTTCTGTTTGATTTCTGTGAGAACCTGTGGCAGATATAAAGATTATATCCTCATCTTGTACTCCAGCTTCTTTCAATTCTTCCACTATATAAGGAAGATAAACACTCATCCTTTGCCAAGCCCTTGTGATATCTGAAATAACAATACAAATTTTTTCTCCCTTTTTAACCATTTCTTTTAGTCTTCTACTTCCTATAGGATTTTCAAGAGCTTCTTTTATTATATGTTCCTCTGCTACTTCATCAGTTATAGTTTTGCTTTCTAAAACATTAATTAAATTGCTGTCTGGTACCTTTACTTCTACTTTTTCTCTTCCATATTTTACTTTAATCTCGGCCACATTAATCCCTCTTTTCTTATAGTTTATTACTAACTTTTTTAAAGTTAATTCTACATTTGTAATTAAGCCAGAAACTTTAAAATCTTGATACTTCATAGCTCATAATAATATTTAAAATTAACTTCATAAAATAGTAGTTTCTTCTCTTGTTTTCTTATTAAAACATCACAATTATAAAAATATATTCAATAATATATTAAACAACACGCTATTATATTTTAAAAACTATATTTAATCTGGTATAGTAGTAAAATTATCAATATTATATATAATACCTCTGTATAAATAAATTGCATATAACCATTAAAATAGTAGTATTTACACATCAATTATCTAATTTCGACAAAAATCGGTAGGTGCCAGGCACCTGTGGTTTACTAAAGTAATAACCCTGTATTTCATCGCAATTAATACTTTTCAATATATCCCACTGTGCTTTTGTTTCTACTCCTTCAGCCAATACTACGAATCCTATTCTATGAGCTAGTTGAATTATTCCATCTACTATATGTTTAGAGCTTTCATCATGTTCAATATTGTCCATAAAAGACTTGTCTATCTTCAATTTATTTATAGGAAGATTCTTTAAATAACTTAACGAAGAATATCCCGTTCCAAAATCATCCAAAGAAATATTAACTCCCATATTCCGAATCTCATTTAAAATTTTTAAATTTTCGTCTAAAGCCTTCATAATAGTACTTTCCGTTATTTCAAGTTCTAAATACTGTGGTGGAAGTTGAGTAAATTCTAAAACATCCTTTATAGTTTGTATGAAACTCTCATCTTTTAATTGAATTACAGATACATTGACCCCCACAACTGTGGGTACATATCCTTCATCTATCCATTGTTTACTTATTAAACACGCTTCCTTTAACACCCACTTACCAATAGGAATTATAAGAGATGTTTCCTCTGCTAGCGGAATAAATTCATCTGGAGATACATATCCAAATTCACCACTAACCCATCTTAACAATACCTCTGCCCCACCAACTTCTCTGTTATCCAATCTAACTTGTGGTTGAAAAACAAGCTGTAATTCTTTATTTTCTATTGCCTTTCTAAGGCCTTTTTCCATTTCAATTTTTCTTATTATTTCACTATACATATTGGAATTATAAAACAAGTAGCTATTTTTACCCAAAACTTTTACTTTATTCATAGCTGTGTCTACATTTTTCAAAATAGAATTTACATCTGTACCATCATCAGGGAATATACTTATACCCATACTTATTGTAGTAAAAATCTCCTTTTCTTTCATTCTAAATGGCTCTTCTAAAGCTTTAATTACCTTTTCTCCAAATTTTTTTGTTTCATTTATATCATCTACACCCCATTGAATTATTAAAAATTCATCTCCCCCTATTTTACAAAGTATTTCCTCATTATTCAAAATATTTTGTATTCTTTTACCAACTTCTTTTAAAAGTTCATCACCATAATCATGCCCTAAAGTGTCATTAATATTCTTAAAATTATCAATGTCAAAATAAAATACGGCTGCTCTTTCATTATAGAGTTCTGTCTCCTTAAGTTTTTTTCTTAATATTTCAAGACAAAAACTTCTATTTGGGAGATTTGTTAATTTATCATAATAAGACAAAAATATATTTCTTGCTTCTACATTTTTGGTATTAGTTATATCTGTTATGGAACCTGCCATTTTTATAGCTTTTCCATTTTTATCTTTTAGCATTTTTCCTCTAGCGTAAATCCATCTTTCTTCTCCAGAAAGTTTATTTATTCTACACTCTATATCTAAGTAAGAAGTATGTCCATTTATATAATCTTGTAGCTTGCTTATTACATTATCTAAGTCCTTTTCTAATACTAGTTTTTTTAAAATATCATCTATAGATTCATTCATATTAATATCATATCCTGTTATGCTTTTCCATTTATCTGAAAAGAAAATTTCATCTTTAATCATATCCCATTCCCATATTACATCATTAGCCCCATCTACAGCTAATTTATATCTCTCTTGAATGGCATTAATCTCCTGTTCTCTTAATTCTAACTCTTCATATTGAGCTCTTAACTCTAACTCAGTAGCTGTCAATTCCTCATTTACTGCCGAAAGCTGATCATAATTTTCTATAAGTTTCTTTTCAGAGCTAATTCTTTTTCTAATATTTAACATTAATATTATTATAAAAACAATTAAAGCTACCATAACTATAATTACATGCCAAATAGCTTTTTTATAAGTTTTATAAAAAGAGAAGGGCTCATTTATTATTTTATATTCCCTAGGCAAATCATTCACTTCTATACCGTACTTATGTAATTCATTGTAATTAAATACATACTGGCTAGGACTTTTAGTTACTAATGGTATATTGTTAACTTCTTCTCCTCCTAATATTTTTAAAGCTAATTTAGCAGCAGTTTCTCCTTGTTTATATCCACTTATAACCTTTCCCCCAATAAAATCATAGCTCATTAGAAAATCCCAGCAAGTATAAATAGGTAAATTGAACTTTTTTAAAACTTGTGCAGTTTTTTCGTAAGAAATAAGTTTACCATCCTTATTTCTAAGTTGTGCCACATTTAATATAACTGTATTTTTGCCTAAATTACTCACTTTATATTTAAGTTTATCCTCGCTTATATCCCTATAAAAATAAAACTTAGCTTTATTCTTAAATTTATCTGCACTATCTCGAGTAGCTTCCTCATCAATTTTTCCAGTAGTACTACTATCACAAATGACCACCACATTCTTCGTATTAGGCTGAATTTTAAAAATACTTTCTATAGTTTCATTTATGTCTATTTGTTCAAGCACTCCAGTAATATTTTTATGATTTTCAAAATCATTTTCAAAATCATATTCACCATAATTATTTATTCCGCAAAATACTACCGAAGAATCTTTAAAAACCTCTCTCCCATATTTTTGTATAAAATCTAAAGCATCATTATCTGAGCATATCACTATATCGAATTTAACTTCTCCATACTTTATTTTATAGGATTCATAAAGGAATTTTATGTATTCTTTACTATTATAATTTTTCATATCCATAAATTCATAATAAAGTTCTAAATTGTTTTCCTTTTTTAAAATACTTTCTATACCATTATTTATATATCTTGTCCATTTAAATCCTGAATCATAGGAGTTTAATATTAAAACTTTCTTTGTCTCCATAGCTTGTACGTATGTCTCCGTAAAAATACCTATATTACATAAATTACTCCAATGACCTAAATGTCCTAAGTTTGCCATAAAAAATATAGTAATCGATAGAATAAATGATATTAAAAATATTTTAATCCCATTCTTCATAATATGCCCCCAATTTTCATATTTCATTAAGTACCTACAAATATATATGTATATGCAAATATCTTCTGGTACACTATATTATCAATCATTAATATTCATTCTATATTTTTATATATTTTCTAAAATTTTCTAATAAATTTAGTATTATATATCAATATGTATCAATATGTTACACACATAACAACGAAATTACATTTAAATTACTAAATATATAGCATAATTATACTATAATTCTATAATCTAAGTAATATTTTTGCAGTATTTTCTATAAAAATAAATCCAATAGCTATATATTATAACTATTGGATTCGACAAATTAATTTAGGTACATGAAAATAAATAACAAGTCAAAGATGCAGGTATATTTTGTGTCAGACAAGGAAGCAGGTTCCGCCGCTAGTAGAACTATCGGTGGGTTCTGCTGACGCAGTATGACGCAAAATAGACTAGCATACTGACTTGTTATTTATTTGAATGTGCCTTATAGGCGACTGTAACCTGTGAAAGTATCATAATGTCATCGACAAAAATCCATATTCTACAGTGGCCTACCGATTTTATTTTATTATTCGAAAAACTTATTCTTACGAATATCTCTTAATTTTGATAGATATTGCTCTTTTGTCATTGGGGGTGTAAAACTTTTCAATATTTCTTGAGATTTTTCACTATTATTATATAGAAGATCAATTACAGTCATAGCCATGGCTTTACTAGAAATTATATAAGCCAGTTCTTCATCAACTATTTTATATTCAGTGCTATGAAGACTTCCACTTATTCCTCCTATCATTGGATGGAGAGTAGGCATAAGTTGTGATAAGTCTCCAAAATCGAAGGAACCTGTAAAGTCTCCCTGCTCAGTAATTTTACCTTCAAGCCCTAATGTCTCTAAATTATTCTTAAATATATTATCTAAATAATCATACTTTAATATAGGAAAATATCCAGGTATATCTGTTATTTCTACCGCAGCTCCAACAGCAATAGCACCTGCTCTCAATGCTCTATCAACCTTTTTATTTGCATCCATCATGCCTTCAACAGTTCTAGACCTAACGTAACATTCCATAACTACCTCAGAAGGTACAACATTAACCACATCTCCCCCCTTTGTAATTATAGGATGTACTCTAACCTTGTCCTCTTCTTTAAAAGTTTCTCTTTGAGCATGTACATTATTTATAGCAAGCATAGCTGCATTAAGCGCATTTACGCCTTTATCTGGTGCTGAGCCTGCATGAGAAGGTTTGCCGATAAATCGTATTCTTTTACCAATGAAGCCATTACTTACTGTTCCAACAAGTGCTTTATTCTCTCCTACGTCTAGTGAATGGAACATCATGGCGATATTTACATCATCAAAATATCCTCTTCTTATCATCTCTTGTTTTCCACCAAAGAACTCTATCTTACCCTTTTTTCTCAGAGATTCTTTATACTCAATCTCTATAAACTCCTCTGCTGGAACAGCTATAAAATCAACATTTCCCTTTAATTCTTCTAAAACACCTGATGAAACTAAACCAATAGCACTTCCTATAAGTCCTGCAATTTGCATATTGTGACCACATCCATGAAACTCACCTGTTTCTTTTGAATTAGGATGCTCCTTACAAGAAATACAATCCATTTCTCCAATTACCGCAACCCTAGGAAGATCGTAATTTCCAGTTCTAGCTCTACAACCCGTAACCACTATATTTTCTTCCACACTAAAACCTAACTCCTTAAAAGTTTCCGCCACTAATTTAGTTGTGTTAACTTCCTTATATCCTAACTCAGGATTATCGTAAATTTTTCTTCCTATGCTTAAAATTTTATCTCTATTCTTGTCTATTGCTTCTAAAGCAAGCATTTTTAAACTTTCAATGTCCATTTTTATCTCACTTCCTAATTATTAGCCCAGCTTTTGTTTTAATAACTTTTACTATTTCACTAGATTTTATATTTATTTTATTAAATAACTCTTTAATTTTTATTAATCTTAATATTTGTTTTTGCTAAATTCCTAAGTTTCTTAATTATATTTTGTATTTTTTTATAACTATTTGCTTTTCATTAAGTTTATACTATTTGCTTTTTCATTAAGTTCAATATTTGATTTCTATAATAACTTTTTAATTTTTATGAGATTTTTTTATTTATTTTCTAATTAACTTTTCAGTTTATTATTCTATTTTATATTTATTCATTAATAACTAATTGTTTTTTTATTAAGTTTATATTCATTTTACTATTTCATTAAATTAATTATCACTGAACATGTCTTGCATAAATCATCAATGCTCAATCGTTCCTCCACAGTATGAACACTTTCCATTCCACAGCTGATTATTGCACATTGGTATCCTTTTCCTGCAAGAATATTAGCATCACTACCTCCACCTATTATCACTGTTTTAGGCTGAATTTTCTCTAGTTCAAAGGCCTTAACACAGTGTTTAAATACAAAAGAATCCTTAGAAAGTTTTAAATTAGGATAATCCCTTTTAATATCTAATTCTACTTTTCCACCAAACTTTTTAGCTGCATTAATACAAGATTCTTTTATTAAATCAACCTGTTGCTTTAATTTATCCATACTATGAGATCTTACTTCTGCAGTAAACATAACTTCATCTGTAACTATGTTAGTTTGTCCACCCCCCTC
This sequence comes from Haloimpatiens massiliensis, assembly GCF_900184255.1. Taxonomy (NCBI): domain Bacteria; kingdom Bacillati; phylum Bacillota; class Clostridia; order Eubacteriales; family Clostridiaceae; genus Haloimpatiens; species Haloimpatiens massiliensis. Next base: position 246,603 of record NZ_LT854639.1, read on the forward strand.
TATACGTCCTATATTAGATGTAGTTTCCTCATCTATTCTTCCAAGTTTCATATTTGATATAGCTTCAGCTGCAATATATATAGCATTAATTCCTTTTTCTGGTTCAATGCCAGCATGAGCTTTTTTACCTATAAAGTTAGCCTTTATATCCTCCTTTGCAGGAGCTGCATACGCTATTATTCCTGCTGGACCTGCTGCATCTACTACCACAACGTTTTCAGTTTTAAGTAAATTACAATCAAAATTCTTAGCTCCAAGCATTCCAATTTCTTCACAAACACTAAACATAAAATATAAATCTCTATGAGGAATATTATTTTCTCTTATGTATTCAAAAGCCTCAAGAATTGCTGCAATTCCCCCCTTATCGTCTCCAGCTAAAATTGTACTTCCATCACTTTTAATAAAATTTTTATCTATTATTGGCTTGATGCCATTGCCAGGTTCAACAGTATCCATATGAGTAGCAAAACATATAGCTTCACCCTGAATGTCACCTTTTACATAAACCAATATATTTCCACAATTACCGCCAAATTTTTCTCCAGCATTATCTCTATAAACCTCTGCATTTCTCTTCTTAAAATAATTTTCTATCCAATCCGCCATACTTTTTTCATTAAGAGAAACGCTATCTATTTTAATCATGTTTAATAAATTATCAAGCATTCTTTCCTTATTAATCTGCACTACTAGTCACCTCAATTTCCTTTGAATATATCTTTCTTCCAGCGAATATAGTTCCAAATACTGATACTATTATTACCGCATAAGTCGGAGCTCCTGGTAAAAATGCAAGGAATCCTTTTTTTAATAAGAATGTCATTATTCCTGCAATTACTATAGCAACTCCACCTAATTTAGGTCTTTGTACAGCAAATTGACCAAATACAGCACCAAATAATGCTGGTAATATTAAATTAAGCACTCTAATTACTTCCTTTGGTAAATTAGCTAAAACTGATGAACCTAAAAATACTGCTACAGATAAAAATATTATATTAATTATAATTGAGACTGCTATTCCTATAGTTGATACTATAGCCCCTTCATTTGTTCCCTCTTCTACTTCTGCTGCCTTCTGAGCCGAAACAGCACAAGGTATCCTCATATTAACAAGGTTTCCTGAAAGGAAGGCCATATAAGTTCCTGGTATTCCTAAAATAGGAAAATAGGATATTGGTTCAACTACATAAAAAGCTCCACTAACACTCATTTGTGCCAAAGTACCTGCAATTATTGCTTCTATAGGGGGCTTATACCCAAAACCAAATGTAAGTACTAAAGCCGGTACCAGTGATAATATAATTCCTAATAATACAGTAGTTCTACCATATTTAATAATTTGCGGTATAAACTCTTGCTCATAATAATTTTTATTCATTTACATCACTCCCCTATTATATTTTAAAAAAATGCTCCTATTATCATTCCACCAAACATTGCAATAGACAACGCCCAATCTTTAAGCCATTTAACACCTTTTTCATTATTTAAATAGGTTAAAACTGCCATAATTATAAGTCCTGAAATACATGCTACTGACCCATTATCAAATTTTAATATTCTATCTGCATTAAAATATGCAAAAGATCCTAACATAGCTCCAGCCGAAATTATAGGAACCATTGCCTTTTTTCCATTTGATAATACATTATTTAATTTGTCCATTTTATGAGTAAATAAGAAAGTAAAGATTAGCCACCCTAAAGATCCAAGTACCATAGTCCAAACTGCATTTGTATATACTACATTATTCATTCCTGCTTTTCCTAGTGTGACCCCCATGGCGTCTGCACCAAAACCTGCTGCCATTAATTCATATGTAACAGATCCTATAAAGGACAATCTCATCCATGAAATAGGTCCTCCCATTACCACTATTAGTGATACCATACCAATGAGTATTACTAGTGAAGGTCCTATTGAAGATATAGCACTACTTTTAACTGCTGATTTCATTTGTTTGTCCGTTAATCCTATTTCCTTACCTGCTTTATAGGATTTAGTAAAGAATATAACTGCTTGTACTACTACAACAGCCACTGCTAACCCTGCTGCTACCCACATAAATGGATGATTTGCAATTTTTAAGTATTCCATAAGTATCCCTCCTATATTTTAGACATTTCCTTAATGTGTCCTTAATTAAATATTAACACTTTATTTATGGTTTTTCAACATATAATTATAAAATTCTTAAAATTTTCGAAATACAGTATATCTTGTCGTATTTAGTATAAACATGTATTCTGTATTAATATATTACCTTCCAAATAAATATGCTTCTTTTGAAAAATAACTTTGTAACAAAATAACCTTCTTCATAAATCTAACCTTAACTATAAAAATAAGCTAATCTTTAGCCCCTTTCCGCCATAGAAATAAATTATATTTATACCTATTTTTGGTAAATAAAAAAGACACTTAATATAGAACTTTGTTAAAACTTCCATACTAAATGTCTTTGAAAATTACTAGTTTACTTTATTAATATTAGTAATCTCTATTATAAAAACCTATTAATTTATACTCAAATGTTTATTTAAAAAATATTTATTATAATAATTTGCTTACTATAAAGGAATATTTACTATAAATTTATATTTACTATAAAGGAATATTTATCTTAAAAATATTCATAGGTCTGCCTACTGAATTAGGCTGAGTTGATGTAACTATTTCCCCATAATTAGCGTCAACTAATTTTTTCAATATTCTACGTGCACTTCTATCAGTTATAAGTAAAAGTTCACTAAGACTTTTTGAATCTAGGTATTCTGTGTTAGTATTTTTCATCAAATAATATATTTTAGAAAGATATGTGGTGCTAATTCCTGTGTCCTTAGCTATTTTATTAATTGCCTCGTCTAAAACTATTGACTTATAATAAAACATTTCCTTATTTCCTATTGGACCTATAACATTTTTCTCATCATCTACAATAAAATAAGCAGACTCCTTTAACTCCTTAGACTTTGCCAGTGCTATTCTAGCGTTAAAATCCGCATCATATGCTGTATTACCAAAACCAATACCTGTATATAGCTCAATATTTTCTTTTTTAGAACTAGATAATATATTCAAAAAAAACTGCTCCGTAACACCATTTTCAATAGCACCTCTAGTACTAACTATGGTAAACTGTGTATCACCACTTCTAAACATAGTTCCCTGTATAGTAGAAATGTAATCAACCAGTTGATTCTCTACAAAAATTATTTTCTTTAAAACCTCATACTGATATCTTTTAGAATCCTGTTTGATATCAACATCTACTATTTGAGTAGCTATTTGCGACTTCTTTGCAGTATTATTTTTAATTTTATATATTATATAATCAATAGAATGTCTAATAAGCGGATTAGTTATTTCCAATCTTTCCACTGGAATATTTTCTTTTTTTAATTCATTATATATCCATCCATAACTTGTAATAACCAAATCTATTTTTCCATTTTTCCATAATTCTCTATGATTTTCCTTGTACACAGCTTCCTTTTTATCAGAATCAAATGGATATATATACATATCCTTAAATTCAAATTGAAACTCTTCACATATATCTTTAAGTAGATACTCATCAACCACATCTATACTTATATTTTTAGGATTTAATCCCTTTCTTTTTATATTCCAAAATGCCTTCATTATACTTGTTCCATCTCTTGAAATAAAAAAATGGGGTTTAGTTATTTTTTTAGATTCATTTATAACCTTAACAAACCCTAATCCAGTAAATATTATTCCATCAGCTTGTTCTTCGCATAAATCCAATACATCATTACATTGATCAGTGCTATTCACAATAAAATGAATAAACTGATGCTCCTTGTAAAATTTTCTTCCAATTTTATAAACCTTATCCACAGAATCATTTGATCCAACTATAGCTATCTTCATGCAAATCACCCTCTAAAGTTGCGTACTATAAAATAGTTTTTACCCATATTTTACATTAATAGTTTAACATATCTCTATAAAAATTACACCCCTTATGAATATTTCGACAAATATCGATAGGTGCCTGACACCTAATAAAATTAGTAACACTTATACCAATTTGTTAATACACTATATTAGGTGGACAAAGTCCCCGCTATGTTAAAATTTAATATTTCTTTTAGAATATAAGGAGGTTTATTATATATGCCAGTATGTCAAACCACAGTAACAGACCCTAAAACATTGTCTCTATGCAATAATACCCCGGTAACTCCAACCACTGTAGCTGGACCATTAGTAGCTAAAATACCTGTAGTGTTGGCTGAAGTCGAGGTTCAAATAGATACAGAAGCTACCATAAACTTTCAAGAACCATTTTCTGAAATAAAAAGAATTACAAAAGATGTTTATTTAACTCAATGTAAAATAATACCTGGTACAGGAGTTGTTCAAAACGGTATTCCAGTTACAGGTAAATTATTCTTAGCAGGTTTCGTAAGAAAAAATATACAGTATGTATATGCTGATTGTGTAAGTACAGACGTAGTAAGTGGAGCTATTAGAGATATAAGTGTAGACGTGCCTTTCCAATGTGTTACAGAAATAAACTATATAACACCACCAGTATTTACGTTCTCTAATGTAGAAACTTCATTAGAATTCACATGTACTGAAAATACCTGTCAATGTGAAGATACGACTTTAGGAAGAATACCATGTGAACAAGTATTTAATCAAACAATACTATTCAATGAAAAACCTTTCTGTGAACTAATTAGTGCAAGAATATACGAATATGATATAAATAGGGAACCAGCACCAATAAATAGTAATTTCCCTGACAGATTAGAATATGATTCTTTAACAGAAAAAATGGTAATATATTTAACTTTAAAAGTTCTTCAACTTCAACAGGTTGACCTTTGTTAATGGTTTATCTTATTTATTATTTAATATAAATGCTAATAATATTAAAAATGATTTTAAATGTGATTTAACAATTTTGTTAAATTCCTTGGTCCAAGTTTTAAGCTTGGACCTATCTTAAATTATAAATAAAATCTCAAAGCAATCAGAAAAGGGGTACATCAATGCTTACTATTTTAATTTTAATAGAAATAATATATTTAATTAATAAAAGATTTTACTACTCTTATATTTATTATGCTTTAATGTACTTTTGTATAAATTCCATTAAAATAAGTAATTCTAGTAAAAATTCTTCTATTTCTAATACCCCTACACGCACTAGTGGAATATGTGATGATGCTTGTGATATGAGAAATAATACAGCTAACAGCGAAAAATCAACTCACAATGTCACCAATAATGTACCTAATAATACATCTAATAGCAGTAATTTTACTAGCAATGAAACTAACATTAATAAATATACTAATAACAACTTAACTGATAATCTATCTAATGATAATAACTCCGATAACGATAATCTAACTAATAATATACCTAACAACAATAATCCTGATAATGATAACCTAAACAATAATATACTTAACAACAATAACATTAATAATGATAACGTAACTAATAATCTACTTAATAACATCAGTTCCACTAATAATGATTTACCTATTAGTAACGAACCGTATCATAATGTAACTAATACTATAAATACTAACTGTTGTACCACTATGCCTCGCACTCTATGTAATGTTCCAATAATTTTAGGTGAGTACATTCTAGATATTCCCTTGGAACATAGTTTACAATTTGAAGAAAAAGTATTAAAAATAAGAACTATAAAAAATCTCATTGGCATTACTGAATATCATATTTTATGTGAAAATAAAATTAACTCTAGCAATTTCTCTACTGACTATATTAATAACTCCCAGATCAAATGCAATATTTTTATAAATGGGGTCTTAACAAGAAACATAGAATACTCTAGCTGTGAAGATATAAATAATTCATTTATTAAAACTTCCGTAAAAGAATTAATCAAAGCAATACCCTTTAAAACCGTTTTTTGTGTTAAGTTTCCTTACTATTTACTAAAAGACAACGCTAAAATAAATTTACATCTAAAAAAAGCTCACATAGAAGATATAAATTACAGCAGTAAAACAGAACTTATATCAGAAGCTGTAAATCTTCCTCTCCTAAGTGATTTATATTTAATAAAAGAATTACAAAGCAAGATCCTCCTAAAATTACAAATAGATTTAATAATAAATAGGCAGGTGTATATATAACTCACCTGCTTGCTTATTTCTTTCTTTAATAAGTTTTTTTGTATTTTATTACCAAAAAACATTCTTTTAATTTTTTATCTCAGAATTTTTGTAACTTTTATTACTTCATTATTAAGGGCTGTTGCACTAAGAATAAATTCTACCATATATTGTGTTAATTTTAAACTTGGAAAGCAATATATTGTATGTAAATTCTTTAATGCAGCAGCCCCTTATTTATACATATCTTATTTAAAAAATTTTCCGAGAGGTCTGATTCTTAAAAATTTAACCGTAATCGTAAAAGGTACTATACCTCATATATACTTATTTGTTCCTCTAAATACATTGAATTTTTACTTAACTTAGTCGATTAATCCTTGACTATGTTTATTATATTTAACTGTTCTTATATAGCACTTGCAATCTTTTTAGTAGTATCCACATTTTCTTCAGCAAAAGTTGCAATAGATGAAATTCTTACCTTAGTTATTTCATCCACAGTATTCTTAACTGAGGATGAAATATATTTAACAATTTCATCTATTTTTCAAACATAAGAAGCTGATTGCATTGCTAGTTTTCCGATTTCCTCTGCTACCACAGAAAAACCTTTTCCATATTCTCCGTCCCTTGCAACATCTATAAATGTATTTAAAGGAAGCAAATTAGTTTGTTTAATACCCTAATGGTATATACTAAATTCTAATATGTTAAGCATAAGTACATATATTAAGTATAGTGAACTATTAGCTTTTTAGCTTTAAGCTTTATAGTTAGACATTTCTAGTTCTTCCTCATACTAACTCATATAGTGACAAAATTGTAAGATTAATTTTTAGTTATATGACACTAATGAAAGAACTTCATTAAAAAATTAGTATATAATTGTATTTACCAAAGCAAATAGAAACTAATCAAATAGAAATTAATAATTTCATAGGAGGAATATAAAATGATCGAAATAAAAAATGTATCTAAAATTTACAAAATGGGTAAAGAAGAAGTTATAGCCTTAGATAATGTAAGTTTAAAAATAGAATCTGGTGAATTTGTTTCAATAGTAGGACCTTCTGGTTCTGGTAAATCTACTCTTATGCATCTAATAGGTGGACTTGATACCTCAACAAAAGGAAGTATTTATGTAGAAGGAAATGATATAAGTAAATTAAAAGACAAAGCTATGTCGAAATATAGAAATGAAAAAATCGGATTTATATTCCAAGCTTTTAACTTAGAAAATACTCAAACAGCCTTAGAAAATGTTATGATGCCACTAATTTTTTCAGGAGTTGGAAATAGTGAAAGAAAAAGAAGAGCATTAAAGGCACTGGATTTAGTTGGTCTTTCTGATAAAGTTAAACATAGACCTATGGAAATGTCTGGTGGACAAAGACAAAGGGTTAGTATTGCAAGAGCAATCGTAAATTCTCCTGAAATAATATTTGCAGACGAACCTACTGGTAACCTTGATTCAAAAACTGGAGCTGCAATAATGGATTTATTAAAAGATTTAAATTCTAAAGGCTACACTATAATAATGGTTACACATAACAATGAACAAGCAATAGAAGCAAAGAGAGTAATTAGAATCAAGGACGGTAAAATTCAGGAGGTCGATAAAAATGAAATTTAGTGATTCAATAAAACTTGCTTTTAGCAATCTAAAAAAACGAAAAGGAAGAACATTTTTAACAGCTTTAGCTGTAGCAATAGGTACTACACTAGTTGTAACTATGGTAGGATTAGGCTCAACAGGTGAAAAGTATATTTTAGATGAAATGAGTAAACATAGTAACATAAAAAAAATAAATGTATATCCTCAAAAATATCAAAGTTTCGACGAAATGATGAATGAATCTACTGATGAAAATACATACTATGAAGAACTTATGGAAAAAAGATTTAAAAAAATAGACAACAACACAGTAGATAAAATGAAAAATTTAAAAGGTGTAAATGAAATCTCTGCATCAGTTTTTAGTAAAATTTCAGAAATAAAAATTGGAAATAAAAATCTAAAAAAATCTTTATCAATTCTTGGATATAAGGATGCAAAAATATTTCTAAGTGATGAAATAAAAGCATTAGAATTAAAAAATAAAGATTTTAAACCTATAATCGCAGGTAGAAGCTTAACAAAAAATGATAAAGACGGCATGCTTATATCTCAAAAAACCTTAAAAGAAATGGGTATTACTGATTACAAATCAGTAGTTGGAAAAAATTTCACTATAACATCAAATCAAGCTAGTAATGGAATGAAGCTAAAACCATTAAATAAAGCAGGAAAAGTTATTGGAGTTATTAATGAAAAAATAGATGTATATAGTGGCAAAATTGTAGTACCCTTAGAAACATCATTAGAATTTAAAAGCTTTGAAGATTTAGACGCTAAATCTTTTGAAAATAAAGGCTACAATAGTATAAATATATTTGCAAAAGATGAAGACAGCGTAAAAACCGTAGGTAAACAACTTAAGACAATGGGTTACCAATATGAATCATATGAGGTAATCTCAGAACAAGTTAAAAGTGTATTTGCAGTACTAAAAGGTATACTTTCCTCTCTTGGAATAATAGTATTATTCGTTGCAGCTTTAGGAATCATAAACACAATGATTATGTCTATTTATGAAAGAACAAAATCTATTGGAATAATGAAATCCATAGGAGCATCTACAACTAACATAAAGAACATTTTTATCGTAGAATCCGGAACTATAGGATTTATAGGTGGCTTAATGGGATTATTGTTTAGTTTGATGAACAGCAAAATTATCGAAATTGCTATGAGTGCATTTTTAAAAAGTAAAGGTTCTGCAGATATTGTTATTAAATTTTATATGCCTAATTGGCTTATATGGGGTTCATTAGTATTCGCTATAGTATTAGCAGTATTAGCAGGTTTATACCCTTCTGCTAGAGCAGCAAAACTTAATCCAATAGAAGCTCTAAATTCCAAATAACATATTACTAAAACCACATATTATCAAATTGTACTTAATCAAATTATATTTAATTAAACTATATATTATGAAATCGTAAATTAATGGGATGGAGATGAAATAAATTGAAATTAGGCGATAGTATAAAAATGTCAATTAATGACCTTAAAAATAGAAAAATACGAACCTTCTTAACATGCTTTTCTATAGGTATAGGAGTAATGCTTATTGTGGTTATGGGTGCATTAGGTCAAGGTTTACAAAAATGGTCCCAACAAAAATTAAATAATATGAATGATTTAAAACAAGTTTCTGTATATCCAGAAGATGCAAAAAAAAGAGATAAATTAATTAAAGAAAATAAATATTCAAAGGAAGCAGTATTTAAAAAAATAGATTCTACTACTATTAATAAAATTAAAAAAATAAATGGTGTAGATTCTATACGCGTACAATTCGATTCCAATATTACTAGTACAAAATTTGGAGACAAAGTTGGTAAAAAAGTAGATATCATAGGCGTTGATACAAACTATACTATATTTGCTAATTCCTCAATAAATAGTATAAAAAATAATAAACAAAACAAAAATAGAAATACAAAGCCAATTATTGCAGGAAAATCATTAAATTCAACTGATACAACTTCAGTACTTGTTGGAGAGAGATATTTAAACAAGCTAGGTATAAAAAACAATTATGAAGACATTATAGGAAAGGAAATGGAATTAAAAATAGAAATTCCTCAGCAATCCTCTTTTGTAAAAAAGGTTAAAATTGTAGGGGTCATAAATAAACTTTACTCTGATTCTAACTCAATAATAACCCCTATAAATATATCCTCTGAGATACAAGAATTTATTTCAGAAGAAAAAAATTACTTAAATAATCGTGGACCTTCCTCATTAGTAATTGATGCTAAAACCATAAATGATGCTAAAAATATTTATAATGAAGTTAAAAAAACAGGTTATAGTGCAACTTCAAAGATAGATACCATTGAATATATGCAAAAACAATCTCAAATTTTAAATGTACTTCTTATGATAGGCGGTGTTATTGTATTACTAGTATCCTCCATTGGCGTCATTAATACTATGACTATGTCTGTTTTTGAAAAGACAAAATCTATTGGAATTATGAAAGCTTTAGGAGGCTCTAAAAGAAATATTAAAACTTTATTTATAGTACAATCTGGAACAATTGGTTTCTTTGGAGGAATACTTGGCGTTATTCTAGCATTAATCACATCTTCCACAGTAAACACCCTCGTACTTAACATAATGAAAAAGAAAGGTGTTGTTGATATAGAAACTCTTTTCATAACTCCATATTGGTTAATACTTGGTTCCATAGTACTTGCAATATTTATATCTACAATTGCTGGAATAATACCCGCTGCAAAAGCCTCAAAATTAGATCCAGTTGAATCATTAAGTTATGAATAAATAAACAAATAAATATATATATTGTACTTGGTTACTAATTTTAATGTTTATAGTTAAAAATTTATAGGCCTGAAAGTAAAATTAAAACAAAAATTAATTGATGCTTTATATATTTCTTATGTTCAAATTCTACTTTCATATAGAAAACATAATTTGAACATAAGAATTTTAGCATCTTATAACTTAAAATATCTCTTTATGATACTGGAAATAATACAAAAATATTATTTCCAGTATTTTTGTATAAATACCCCAATTACCATATTTAAAGTAAAAACTAGTGTTTTATTGCATAATATATTTTAAAAATAGAATTTGCATAACGCAATTTAAAATAAAGTTGATTTAATTGCAAAAATGTGTATAATAACAATTGTACACAATAATAATTATTACATAATATTAATTTTATAATTTATTGCCTATTAACACTTTAGATATAAATTTATTAATAATCATATATTTTTAAAGGGGGAATATAAATATGATTAAATGGAAAGAAGAATATAACATAGGTATTGAATTAATTGATAATCAACATAAAAAATTATTTAGCATAGCAAATGAAGCATATGCTCTTTTAAAAAATGAATTTTGCATGGATAAATATGATAAAATTGTATCTATATTAGTAGAACTAAAAGACTATGCCATATATCACTTTAATTCAGAAGAAGAATATATGACGAAAATAGGATATAACAAATTCTTTTCTCAAAAAATGGAACATGAGTATTTTGTAAATAAAATTAAAGAGATTGATTTCGACAAAATTGATATAAATCAAGATAAATACATACTTGATATATTAAATTTCATAATTAACTGGATAACCAATCACATTATTTCTAAGGATAAACTTATAAAGGAACCTTCTAAAAAAAATCTATAAGTTTTTTAAGTTTTTTAAGTTCATAAAGTTTAAAGTTTATAGGGATAATTTAAATTTATTTATAGGGACGGTTAAGAATTAATAAATTAATTCTTAACCGTCCCCTTTTTCTTTTTGCCTTTTATTCACTTTTTATTTTAAGCTCTCTTAATAACTTCAATAAATATCGACAAATATCGGCAGGTGCCTGGCACCTAACTTATATTTCATTAGAAATCAATTCTTCATAGGATTGTCTTTTGCATATAATTCTATCTTGCCTATCTTTTATAAGAACCACTGGAGCTTTCGGTATTTTATTGTAATTACTACACATAGAATATCCATAAGCTCCAGTAGAAAATACAGCTAATATGTCTCCACTTTCTGCTCTAGGTACTTGGACATTACTTAACAATATATCACCAGATTCACAGCATTTACCTGATATAGTTACGGTTTCCTTATCTTGTCCAACCACATTATTTGCAATAACACATTCATATTGCGCATTATAAAGAGCTGGTCTTATATTATCTGACATACCCCCATCCACCGATACATATTTTCTAATTTCTGGTATGTCTTTTATAGCTCCAATGGTGTAAAGAGTAATTCCAGCATTACCAGCTATACTCCTGCCAGGTTCTATCACAAGCACTGGCTTTTTTATATTTAACTGGTCACAGGTTATTTCTGCTTTATTTATAATTGTACTACAGTATTCTTTAATAGTTTTAGGTTCATCTCCTTCTGTATAATATATTCCGAACCCTCCTCCTAAATCCAATTCCTCTATCTCAAAATTGAATTGCTCTTTTATACCTTTAATAATATTCAGCATTATTTCTACTTCATCTTCAAAAGGCTGCAAATCAAAAATTTGCGATCCTATATGGCAATGTAATCCCCTTAAATACACATTAGACAGCTCTATTGCTTTTTTAACAGCATCCTCTGTACCATTATTCATCATAGTAAATCCAAATTTAGAATCAACTTGCCCTGTTTTTATATAATCATGGGTATGTGCTTCAATCCCAGGTGTTATTCTAAGAATAACATTTTGAGTTACCCCATATTTTTTAGCTATATAATTTATTTTTTCCATTTCATAAAGATTATCTACTACAAATGTCCCTACACCATATTTTATACCCATTTGTATTTCTTCATTAGTTTTATTATTTCCATGAAAATAAACCTTACTCATAGGAAATCCACTCTTAAATGCAGTATACAATTCTCCACCAGATACTACATCAAGGCAAAGCCCTTCCTGATTAATTATCTGACACATAGCAATAGTCAAAAAAGCTTTACCTGCATATGCTACTTTGTTTCCTTGACTAACTCTAAAATTATTATAGAATTCTCTGCAATTTCTTCTAATCATATTTTCATCCATAACATAAAGTGGCGTACCATATTTCTCAACTAACTTTTCGCAACTTATTCCTTGAATAAATAATTGGTTATCAATAACACTCATTCCATTAAAAATTTTCATTTGTATTCCCTCCTATAGTTTGTGTTAGTTGACTAGGATACCACAGGATGACTGCTTTTTCTTAAAGTTTACTTTGTGGTAATTAATTTTCATAATTAACTTTTAGCAATCAATTTTTAACATTTAATTTTTCTAATCTTATATTATTAATTGTTTTTATTAATTACTTTTTATCAATTATTTTTATTAACTTCTTTACTAACTTACCAAAAAATAAATGCAATGAAGGAACACCTTCATTGCATTAAACTCAAAAAAATAGCAACTTTGTGTACCTTGTAGCTCTCCACTCTTACTAAGTGACAGTCTTACATATATTCTACGCAAAACCAGAAAGCATTTTTGCTAATAACTTTCTTCGGCCATGCCTCCTTTCATTATTCTTCAAAGCTTGCAGCTCCAAATAATTACTATTAGACACAGCACCTCTACCCTAGGTAACTAACTATAATTTAATTTTATTAATCTTATTAATTTTAAAACTTATTAAAAAATATACTATCACATTTATTGTTTGAATGCAAGACAAAATTCTTAACTGTCCCTTTATCTCTCTTTATCCCTTTCCTTTATCTACATAATATTAGTTGTGCACATAACACATAATATTAATTGTATTAATTAAATGGAATAATTTGCACAGATAGGTTCATTGCGAGTATAATATTCTTGGATTCTTAATATAGTATGGATTCTTAATATAAAAATGAGGTGAAATAAAATGAAAATTTCTAAGAAAATTCTTATGATACTGTTATGTGTGATGATTACAGCGCTATGCGGTTGCAAAGAAAAAAATAATAAAACTGTGTACAATAATAATCAAGAAACATCTATGAAATCAACAGAAGAAAAAAACAAATTAAATAAAGATAATAATAATCCACAAAAAGATACTAAAGATACTGTGAAAAAAGATATGAAAAATAATCTAAATAATAAAAAAGAAAAAGATTTTCCAAAAAACATTCCCTTAAAACACAATAATGAAGATATCTGTATACTTATGTATCATTCTATCGACTATGAAAAAAACAATAATTTAAGAATGCCTAAAGAAAAATTTAGTGAACAAATGAAATATATAAAAGATAATGGCTATACGACTCTTACAGTTAGTCAATTGCATGATTTTATAGAAAAGGACAGTCCTATACCTAAAAAATCTGTAGTTATAACGCTAGATGATGGATACGCAGATAATTATACTAATGCTTATCCAATACTAAAAAAATATGGCATAAATGCTACTATATTTGTAATTACCGATTCTATAGACAAAGATAATTCCTACTTAAACTCAAAACAAATAAAAGAATTACAAAATAATGGAATTGACATACAAAGTCATACTACAAATCATCAAGAACTACATAGACTTCCTTATGAAAAGCAACTGTAAACTTTAAAAGACTCTAAAGAAGTATTAGAAAATTTATTAAATAAAAAAATAACCTGTATAGCTTATCCATGTGGTAAATATAATAATGATACCATAAGAGCAGCTAAAGAAGCCGGATATACCATGGCTCTTGCAACAGGTGGTAGACTTGGTAAAAAATCCGATGGCATATACGGTATATATACGGTATAAAAAGAATTGGTGTATATGCTGACAATGGAATGAATATAGTTAGAGCATATCTCAAATAAGAAAAGAAAAAAAGAAAAAAAAGGGACGGTTAATTTTTAAGAAAAAAGGGGTATTTAAATTTTACATAATAATAATATTTATGTAGTTTATATAATAGATTTCCCCTTTTGTTCTTCTTATATTTATCGTAAACATTTAATCATTTAATCACTTATTTAACTTAATTTCGCATTATATTTACTATATTTTTTAGCTATTAATGGATTTCACTTATGATAATAGGCTTGTACATATTAAAAATATACATGTAGATAAAACTTTCTATTAAATTAAAAATAAAAGGCTTATTGTTAAATTAAACAAAAAATTAATTCAATTTTATAATCTAAGTTCACACTCTCTAATTTTATTAGGATACCTATGTTTGGTATTGGAAAATAAATTTCTCTATTATATTTCTATATTTATCTTCTGTTGATATAAGCTCAACTCCAATAGAACAAAGCTTTGACACCCTTGATTGAGTTATATTTCCAAATATCTTACATATGTCACTACACTTAAAATCACAAAGACACCTCATTAAAAGCGCAGCGAGTGCCCTAGCAACCTTAGTATTTCTACTGTTTTTTACATATAACATTACTTTTTTTATGCCTGTTTCTTCTGCTACAAATTCCATTATTTTATCAGGATCAAAATCCCTTATCAATACTGTTTTTTCACTTCTGTATTCTGTCTTTTGGTCTTCAAATTCTATTTCTTTCTTTAATCTTTCCTCATCACAAATATACACAAACTTCATGTAATTTTCTCTTGCATTTAATACATTTGAGCCAAAGAATTTCATTACATACTCTTCATCTAAAAGCCCTGTTTTATCTTTCTCAAGACCTAAATATACTTTTAAACTTGAATACTTATATTTTTCTGGCTGATGTTCATATCCCCTTATTTTCAATGGATTATTATGAATATATGCTGATAAAACTACTAAATACCTGTCTGTATCCACTATTTTGCTCTTAAATCTATCTTGAAATAAGTGCCCACGTCTTTTGTGAATTTTATTAAATGTTATAGCGTATTTAAAATTTAAACCATGCATTATTTTTGATATGTCCGCACCATTAGAATCAATCATAAAATGAGCGTGGTTAGTCATCATGCAGTATGCATATACCTTAAATTTATACATTTGTTGCCTTTTTTTCATTTCTTCTAAATAGATATCCTTATCTTTATCTTTCTTAAATAATGGTACTTCACTTATACTTCTTATCATTACATGATATATAGCATCGTCCTCTTTTATTCTTTCTCCTCTTGGCATAATATTACCTCACTTTATAGCTATTTTTTTACTTGAATTTTCAATTGTATATTCATTACTTTTATTTGAATACTTGCCATAAAATAAAGTTATTATTCAAATTGTATTAAAAAATTGTAAATGTATTTTTCTTAACCGTCCCTTTTTTTATAACCGTCCCTTTTTTTATATTTTTATCCCTTTTTTTCTTCTTTTTTTCTAAATAAAAAATTCTTAACTGTCGCTATTTCCTTAAAAAATTCTTAACTGTCCCTATTTCTCATCTTTTTCTAAAGTAACCTAAACATACAAACGAATATAAAATATAGAATATTATAATATATTTGGAATTTTTATAATTTTATGATATTTTATTAGAGGAGGAATAATTTATGAATAAAAATTTTGAGGAAAAAATATGCATAGTAGGAGCTGGAATATCTGGTTTGAGTGCAGCATGGTTTTTAAAAGAAAAAGGCTATAAAAACATAACTGTGTTAGAAAAACTAGAGAGATTAGGTGGAAAGTGCCACTCCCCTAGATTCAAGGGACGTACCTATGAAATGGGGGCAGCAATGGGCGACGAAGTAAATTACAATACTATTTTAGAAATAATGAAAAAACTAAATTTTAAAGGCGACGGTCCTAAATTAAATGCAAAAATATTTAATCATATTAATGGAAAGGAATTAATAGGCATAACTCCAGAAGAAAAGCCTTTATTAGAGGCACAATTAGCAAAGATGAAACATTTGCTAGAAACAAAATATAAAGGTTATAATCTTCCTGGACATGCTAATACTCACGAAGATTTAAAAGAAACATTTTATGATTTTTGCATTATGAACGAAGTTCCTTTGTGTTTAAAAGTGTGGCTAAATCCATTCACATCCTTTGGATATGGATATTTTAATTTAGTTCCTGCTGCCTATGTGCTTCAATATATAGACTGGGATACCATAGAATCTATGTTTAGTAAAAAAATAATGACTTGGAGCGAAGGAACAGAAATTTTCTGTGAAAGAATTGCGGAAAGCTTGGATCAAAGACCTAGGTTAAACACCTCTATAAGTAAAATAGAAAGAAAAGATAATAAAGTTTACGTCTATACTGAATTTGGCAAAGAAGAATATGACAAAATAATATTCACATCTCCATTACAAAATTTACATAATTATGTGGATATAGATGTCGATGAAAAGGAGCTTTTTGCAAAAATAATAACTAATGAATATAAAATATATTCATGTACTGTAGAAAATTTTTCTATAAACTCAGGCTATTATCCAAAAAACATGGTGCAATCTAAAGCTGGTCATGTTATGTTTTATCTAAGTAGATGGAAAGATGATCCAGAACAAGTACTTACTTTTTACATTTTAGGTGACTCCGCTCAAAATATCGGAGATAAGGAATGCAGGGCACTACTAGAAGAAGACTTACGTAAATTTAATATTAACCTAAGAGATATCATACTACATAAAACTTGGGAATATTTTCCACATGTAAATTCCACAGAAATGAAAAATGGATGGTACGAAAAATTAGAAGGAAAACAAGGGCAATTAAATACATTCTATGCAGGAGAAATCATGAGTTTTTCAAACCTTGAGGAATGTTCATCTTACTCTAAAACACTAGTAGAAAGATTCTTCTAAAATACCAAACCGTTATCAATTTATTATATAAAGGATTTATTTAATATTAACCATATATTTTGCTTTAAATATATATATATTTTTACTATATATTTAAGATATGTTCTATATTACTAATAAGTTTAAAAATTTAAATTTTATATTAAATTGTAATGCTCCAGCATAACATTTTATCATTTAATCAAAATACTTTGTCATAAGTTTTAGGAGGGGAAACATGAATTTACCAAAAAGTAAAATCACCAGTAAAGAGAACAAATACTTTCTTATTTCCACTTGGGTTATAGGGATGTTCTATACCTTAGGATTCTTTTTATGTAACTCTAGAAATTTGATTTCTATGAATTACACAATAGTAGGTAGTTGCTTTTTTGTTGTTTCGTTAATAGTATCTAGTATTATATATTTCAAAAACAAAGAAAGCCATATTCTATGCCATGTTATTTCCGTATGTTTTTCTATATCCTATTTAATAATACTTCTAGCATCACAACTACAATATTCTACCATTTTAGTTTTACCACTAATAATAACCTTAAGCTTATACCTAGATGTAAAAAAATTAGTATTTCCCATAATTGGGACAATAGTATCTAATATTGTTTGGTTACTAATCCATAGAAACGAACCAGAATTCTTGGGCAATGCAGCTTTTTTATTAGTAATATTATGCTTATTCATATTTATAACTATTATAGTAACTAAATTTGGAGGAGACAAAGCTAAAGAGGCAGAATCTGAAAAGGAAATAAGTTACAAAGTAAATAATGACCAAAAAAAAGTTATAGAAGATATAATACAAATGGTTAAAATCATAAATAAAAACTCCAGCAATTTAAATGAAATAATGGACAAAATTAAAGGATCATCTAACATCGTTCATAGTGCTGTAGCTGAAATAGCTTCTGGAGCTGAAAATACCACTGAAAATATTCAAGAACAGAGTAAATCTGTAGAAGTTATTGAAGATAAAATACACAATACTGTAAAAATATCACAGCAAGTAAAAGAAAGCACAGACCAAAACCATAAAAACCTACAGGAAGGTTTAAAAATAGTAAATGAGCTTTCTAAAACTGCAAAACTTATAGAAAATAAAAACTCACAGGTACAGAATAGTTCTGTTAAACTTAAGGATTCTGCCGAAAATATTAAAGACATAACAAACATGATAACAGGAATAGCAGAGCAGATAAATTTATTATCGCTAAATGCCGCTATAGAAGCAGCTAGAGCTGGAGAAAGTGGACGAGGCTTTGCGGTGGTAGCCGAAGAAATTAGACGCCTAGCAGATGCTAGTAAAGATGCCACTAACAATATTTCTGATATTATATCAGATTTAAATAATGAAGTTACTAAATCTTCTCAATTTATTAATGAGCTCCTAAACATTAATGCTGAACAAAATAAATTAGTAGATGAAACAGAAAAAATATTGAACATAATAAAAGCTGATGGAAACACTATTAATACTAAAGTAGATGAAGTAGATGAAAAAATAAACGAAATATCTTCTTCTGCTAAAATCATAGTAGATTCTCTAGAATCCCTTACTGCTATTGCTGAAGAAACCACTGGCAACGCAGAGCAAACCCTATCCATATCAGAGGATTTTAAAAATAATGCTGACATTTCCAAAGATTATGTATCACAATTAATAACTGCAGCAGAAAGTTTGCTTAATAGCACTCCAGAGAACTAATTTAAAAAAGAAAAGTAGGAAAAAAAAGTGGGGACGGTTAAGTTTAATACCATTCAAATATAAAAATTAATAAAATTAATGAAGTTAATAAAAATTTTAGTAAATTAAATTAGTAGAGACGGTTGATTACCGTCTCTTTATTATTCCATTTATTCTATTTAATTTTCTTTTTAAAAGTATATCTTTCTTCAACGTTAAATAAAAGTAGATAAAAATTATTGTGTAAATATTCCAAAACATAGTTACTGTAATAAAAAATTTATAAAAATTCGGATATAAACTTGAATATAACAAAAAATCTATCCCTAATCTTAAAACCAAAATGAAAAATTATCATTTCTCAATTCCATATTATACCATTAAAACCTAACTTTATAAATATAACGTATATAACATAAAATATATAAAAATACAAAAATTTTTCTTAATAACAAATAAATATATCTCCAAATAATAACAACTGTAATAAATATATTTAACTGTAAAAGATCGTATGAATTCCTTATTGAAAATCTATACCTATGCATTAACTTAAACAGTTAAATACAACAATTTTCTAATAATAGAACCTTATATTTATCCATTAAGTATCTATATAAAACAAAATAGTATCTGATATTTGTTCCTAGAAGTTTTATGAATGCTGTATCATATATAAACTGTGAATTTATAGACTATACATGTAATGAAGATAAAAAAAGACAGCATAAAAAACTAAAGACTACTCTATAATACAAAATAAAAATACAAAAACTAAATCCTATGACTATATATACTATTTTAAATGCAATCAATATGCTGGGACTTGCCTGTTAACAAGTTTAAAAGAAAACTACATAACAGCTAGCATTCTATGAGTTGTAACCAATTTTTATTCCTACTAGATTTTTCCTAAATAAAAAATTCTTAACCGTCCCTCTCTTCTCTTCCCTCTCTTCTCTTAACCGTCCCTCTCTTCTCTCCCTCTCTTCTCTCTCTCTTCTCTCTCTTCTTCTCTCTCTTCTCTTTTTATTTCCTTTTTTTCGGAATCCAAAATTGATTAAATTATGTTGTAATAGTATAATTTACAATATAATATTTCCTATATGTTTCATGGTGCATTAGAACTTGAAAGGAGAACATCTATATATGAAAAAATTTATGAAGATTTTAATTGGGATTCTATTTATAACTGCATCTTCTGTAGTATTTTTAGGTATTCAAAAAAATGCTGTAATGACCCAAATTAATTTATTTAAACAAAGTTATTCAAAAAAAGATTATAAAACTTCAAAAAACATATATGAAAAAAACGAAAAAAAATACTTATACAAAAAATTTCATTTTATAGAAAATATATCAACATTTCTAGAAGATAATTTAATAAAAACTGAGCATCAGTTTTTAGATGGACATTGCAATTATGAAGATGCTATTTTAATTATTAAGGAAACAAAAAACTATAAAGAAGTTGATATTGATATTATAAAAAAAACTGAAGACAAAATAAATAATAAATACGAAGCCCAAAATACATATTTAGAAGCAAAAAAATTTTTAGATAATAAAAATTTTGAAAACGCCCTAAAAAAAGTGGAATACTCACTAAAATTATATAGTGACAATGTAGAAGCAAAAGAGCTTAAAAAGATTATAATAGAACAATATAGAATGTACATATTTCAAGAGGTAAATAATCTTGTTAATAAAGAAAAATTTAATGATGCCCTTACCTTATTAGAAAAAAATAAAACTATTTTTTTAGAAAAAGATTTTTTAAATAAGAAAGATGAAGTAAACAAAGCCAGAAAAAACTTTGAAGATAAACAAGAAAAGGAAAAAAAATTAGCTGAAGAAAGAGAAAGAAGAAAAAAATTAGCCGAAGAAAAATTAAAAAAAACCAAAAATAACATTATGACTCTCAAGAATAATTCATCAAATTCTAACACAGCAGTTTGTATTAATGGCAAAACTCTAAAAAGCGCTACAAATTTTTTAATTTATGTTGACACAAACAATCAAAAAACTAATGTATTTTCAAATACAAATGGTCAATGGAATCTATCCAAGAGTATAAGTTGTAGCACAGGAAAATCCGGCTCAGAAACTCCATCAGGTACTTACAAAGTTAATTATAGAGGTACTTGGTTTTATAGTAATAAATATAGTGAAGGAGCAAAATATTGGGTTAGTTTTTATGGAAATTACTTATTTCATTCTCTACCAATGGATATTAACAAGAAAATAGTAGATTACACTTTAGGTAAACCTGCTTCCCATGGATGTGTGAGATTACCTGTGGAAGATGCAAAATGGATTTATAATAATATACCTAATGGTACTACTGTGTATATTAAATAAACGTTATATTCTTACTTATTTTGAATTGCTTTTATTCTGTTTTCAATTAACCTAAATAATCTAAGCTCCATTAATCAAAAGTTCTACTACAAATTTAAATAAATATAAATAATAAATAAATAAAAAATAATGGGGACGGTTAATTAAGTTTTAATTTTTTAAATAAACTTCTTAACCGTCCCCAAAAAAACCATAAACTTCTTAACCGTCCCCAAAAAAAATTGAATATTTTCTAATCCAGCTAATGCTTTAAATATAGCTATATACTTATTCTAAATATGTTCTTTGGAATATTTATGAATAGCAAAATAATACTTAACCATGTGCCTATTTCCTTTTTTTGTCGTAATCGAATAATAACTAGATAATGCTTAACATCCCTTTGTTTTTCTTCATTTTTCAAATTAAATTCTTAACCTTCATCTTTTCCATTGAAAACCTAGTATGAAATGTTATATATTATAATAGTAACTAATGTTTAGGAGGCATATTTTGAATGAGTAGACAAAAGAAACGCAAAGGAAAAAATCATATTCGACCTAGTTTTATATTATTGGGCGTAATTATAATCTATTTATGTACGGTATTATATTTTAGAAATCATTTTCAATTAAGAACTACTATTAATGGTGTTAAAGCATCCAATAAAACTGTAGAACGGGTCACTAAAGAACTAGAAAATGAAGTAAAAAATTATACATTACAGTTAGAGGGTAGAAATGGAACTAAAGAGAAAATTTCAGCAAAAGATTTTAATCTCAAATATAATCCTAATGATGAAATTAAAAAATTGAAAAAAGATCAAAATCCCTTTAATTTGCTTGGAGGTATTTTTAAAAGAAAACAATATGAAGTATCTAGGACTATTTCTTATGATGAAAAACTGTTAAAGGAATGCATTGATAAAATGTCCTTTTTTAATGAAAATGCAATAACAAACCCTAAAAATGCTAGTTTAAAATATACTGATAAAGGCTATGAAATTGTAAAAGAAACTATGGGAAATAAGATTATTAAAGATAAACTATATAAAGAAATAAAAGATGCAATAATTAATAATAAAAATGTTATAGATTTAGAAAAAAGTAATTGCTATGAAAATCCAAAATATACTTCAAAGTCAAAAGAAGTTGTAGAAGCTCAAAAGACCATGAATAAATATTTGCAATCAACAGTAACATTTGACATTAGAGGAAATAAAGAAGTATTTGATACCTCTATAATAAAAAATTTAATTAAAGTGGATGAAAATTTTAATGTTTCTATAGACAAACAAAAGGTATGGACATATATAAATAATTTAGCATATACTTATGATACAGTTGGCAAAGCAAAAGATTTTGTTACCGCATCAGGTACACATATAAAAGTAAACGGCGGAAACTACGGTTGGAAAATTAACAGGTCAAAAGAAGTAGAAAATTTAGTACAAGCTATAAAAGAAGGTAAGTCTGTAAGTAAAAAACCTTCATATTCTCAAATTCCAAGTAGCAGCGACCCTAATGAAATAGGTAACTCTTATGTAGAAATCGACCTAACAAAACAGCATTTATGGGTTTATAAAGATGGTGCTCTTGTGGTAGATGGAGATGTGGTTACTGGTAGTGTAGTTAAAAAAACCCCTACCCCAGAAGGTGTCTATAAATTAAGTTATAAAGAAAAGGATGCTACCTTAAAAGGAGAGGATTATGCCACACCAGTTAGTTTTTGGATGCCTTTTAATGGAGGTATTGGTATGCATGATGCTACTTGGCGAAAAGAGTTTGGTGGAAAGCTCTATGAAAAAAAAGGTTCTCATGGCTGTGTAAATTGTCCTTATGAATTAGCAAAAACCACCTTTGAAAATATTAAAGCTGGAACTCCAATTATTTGCCATTATTAATAATTGTATTTTACTTATGTGAACTATCCCCGACATAAACAACGGTGGTTTTCACAAATTTTTTATAAAACACAAATAAAAATATAAAATACAAATGCAAACAAACATAAGTAAAAATAAATACAAATAAATATAAACAAAATAAATTAAACAAAATGGTTTAAACACAATAAATACAAGCCCACATAGGTTAAAAATATTTAAATTTACCTATGTGGCTTTTATTTTTGTTTATTCTATTTTCATAAGGTACATGAAAATAAATAACAAGTCAAAGATGCAGGTATATTTTGTGTCAGACAAGGAAACAGGTTCCGCCGCTGTAGAGCTATCGGTGGTTTCTGCTGACGCAGTATGACGCAAAATAGACTAGAATACTGACTTGTTATTTATTTGAATGTGCCTAAAATAAGCAAAATGAAAATGCAGAAGGTTATAATAAAATTTTTAAATTCATAAGAATATAAAAATACTGTTTTTCTATGGCTAAGGTATAACTAAAAAGGAGGCATTAAAATGGATAATAACAACAATCTTTGGAATGATAATCAAAATTCCCAACGGAAATCAACAAATGTATTTGCTATAACTGGTTTAGTTTTAGGTATAGTATCTTGGTTTTTAAACCTTTTTGGAATCATTGGAACACTAGCGATTGTTTTCTCATCAATTGCCTTATCACAAATCAAAACAGATAATCAAAAAGGAAAAGGCTTTGCTATCGCTGGTTTGGTTTCAGGAATAATAAATGTTATTTATGCAGTCGTGATGTTAACAACACTTTTATAGATTGAATTACAAGTACAATAGATAAACTATTATCTTTTTTCTGCAAATAACTTATATATTCAACTTTTCCAGCTATAAAATTACAATTAAAAATTAAATAGAAAAACTTTTTTAGAAATTTTAACCTTAATTTCGCATTCTAGAATTAACGGGGCTGTCGCACTAAAAATAAATACTACAATATATTGTGTTAAGCTTAAACTTGCAAAACAGTATATTGTATGTAAATTTCTTAATGCGACAACTCAATTTTTTTATGTATGTATAACTTACAGTAATGGATATAATAAGTATATGTATGTATAGATTACATTAATGGAAATAATAAGTATAAAATAATTTTAACCTTCATTTTAAATTTTACATTACTAAGGGTGCCATATCCAATACGGCACCCTGTGCATTTTATAATATTCACATCCTCATTTTATAATATTCATAAAAGTCCTTAATTTAACTCAGTAATTTTCTTTCCTGTTTTTTCTTTAAGAATATTTACTATTTTTTCTTTTTCTTCGCCTGCAATATATAAAAGTGTCCTTTTTTCTTCTTTTTTATCAAAATAATCTTTTACAAATTCTTTTTCACTAGGTTGTTTTAAGTATCTTATTGATTCCATTGGGAATCCTTGAATGTTTAAACATCTTAATGGAGTGCTATACTCAAGTTTAGTTATATTTTCATATTGCACTTTTGTCTTCTCTACTCTTGGTCCCATTTTATCGCCTCTGTCTAAACCATCATATAGTATTGTAATTGCCTCCTCATTCAACTCAACTTTTGTAACTACACTCTTGTATCCAGCAACCGGTCTTGTTCTAGTTAATACAAATATAGATAAGATTACAGCTATTATTTTGGTTCGATCTAATGAAAAGTCACCTAGCCATATCTCAAATAAGCAAAGTACACCAATTATGATTAATGTCCCTTTAGTTAGTTTTCTTATGGTTGGATGCGGTGATTCTCCTTGTGTATATATTTTACTTATAAATTCTACTACCTGGTTTTCCATTGAACATTCTCCTTTTTAAATTACATAAGGAGTGCTGCTGCACCAAGAATAAATACTACAATATATTATGCTAGCTGCAATTGGTAATTTGAAATCTATATTAAAATTTTCTAAACGAAACAATATAGTTTCAAGCCATTCTTAAATATAATGATTAACCCACAATAAGGTACAATGCAGTGAAATTATGAAATTTCTCTGGAATGAGTTGAATAAGAAGCGAAGGAACTATTTAAATTAAATTTATTGTTCCCAGCTCTTATGTAACTCATGGAGGAGACATTTCATAATTCAAGTAATGTAATACTTTTTGTGGGATAATCATATAATAATTATACAAAAACAATGAATATTTCATGTATAAAGTTTATATTACAAATTAAAATATGCCAGTTTAAAGTTTGCAAAACAATATATTAGCTGTAAATTTCTTAATGCAACATGCCCTTTGTAATTTATTTTGATGAAAATATTTTTGCTAATTCTGCATCTGTTTGTTCTAAATTTTCTGCTGCTCCATTCATTTGATTTGCTAAACCTTCTACTGTTGGCGGGAATGTTTTTACAAACTCTGAATATATTTGTTCAAAGCTTTGTACATAACTACTCTGAGCTGCACCTTCCCAGTTATTTGCTACCTGATCTACTGTAGACTTTAATGTTTTTAAATCCTGCATTATAGAATTTGCTATTCCTTTTATCTTATTAGATCCGTCATATAATTCCTGTGGTGTAATTCTAATTTGTGACATATAAAATACCTCCCAAAAATTTAATATTTAAAACCGCTTAGCGGATTTAACCTATGGATTTTAATTTATTAGCTTCTTCTATTAAACTTTCAAACTGGATTTGAGAACCACTTAAAACACCATCTAAAAAATTAACCACTTTAATATACTTATCAATCTCTTTAGCTAATTTATCATCAAATTTTTTCATACAAGCTTCTCCTGCTTCACTATCCCACCCACTATACTTCAAGCTAAATAAAATTCTATCTATTTTCAATTTTATGGTTTCTAAATTTTCTAATTGTTTTTCGTATTCTCCTGCAGCTTTTTTTAAAGCATCTGTATCTATTTTAAAATCCTCCATATAATCACCCTTTTAATTACTCCTCTGGATAATCCCTTATTTCAATCTCTACCCCGCTTTTTTCCAAAAGGGTTCTCACAAATTCTTCTAATATCTATACCCTTTAAAATTTATCAATTTCTAGCATTTATAATTTTTTCTTTATTCTGATGGATAATTAACAACTTCTATCTTTACACCACTTTTTTGAGAAATAGTATCCATTAATCCATGGTTATCGTCATAGTAAAGAAATAATCTTAACTTATTATTTTTATCTCTTATTCCTCTTTCTAAAGCAATCTCTCCTGTATTATAATTTTTGTACCATATTTTTTTATATCTTCCGTAAATGTCCAAGTTTTGATGGTATTCATTATATACTAATCTTTGTACCTTGGTGTACTGAAAGATATCCTCTTCATACATACATATTCTTTTTGCATCCTGAGGGAGATACACATTTCTAATTTCTTTATCTGTTAATATTAAAGTTTCATTTTCCTTATAATCAATAAAGCTTCTACAAGTTTTACGTAAAATAAAATAATAAGACATTGACGGTATCCAAAAAATTAATAATCCTGATATAAATCCAACAAAAAAATCACTAATACTTCTTCCTTCTTCTCCTTTATAAAACATAACTCCAACTACTATTGATCCAACTATCATAAAAATTTTCCAAAACCATCTAAGCCAAGCTCTCTTTTTCCACTTAGGATGTTTTTTATGCTGCGTCATTATTAACTTTAATCTTAATTTTCTATCAACTTCATACTGCTTCATATTTTCTCCTTATAAAACTTATTTATATTTATCATAAACTTTACTAATATTTACTTCCTAAAGCGTTATTGCTTTCTCTTAAATATTTCTGGTAATTTATTATTGCTTCTTTAATATCATCTATACTAGATTTCAATTTTTCTATATTCGGTGCTATTAGCTGTGATATAGTTATAGGTAATTTATTATCTCCTATTGCCATTCCTATCTCACTTAACCCTTTTCCAGTAAAAAATTTTCCCTCAATTTTTAGATTTAAATTATTTACAAAACTACTAAAGTCGCTTTTAAATGTTGATTTGAAAATATCTAAAGCTCTTTTACTTGTTTGACTATCACCCTTAACAACCTTACCAACTAATGATTTAGCTTGAATTAGAGTAGATTTTTTATACTTAAACTTATCTATTAATTCATATTTAAATAAGCAACAACTCTTTCCTATCTTAGACCTAAATTCATTATCACATATTAATGATTCTAATCCATTTCCTATACTCCTAAAAGTAAAAACTTTCTTTTTACCATTAGTTACCTTAAATTTACTTCCCAAAATTCCTACACTTCTAGCATTGTTTTGACTTCCGAAAAGTTGCTTTATTGAAATAAACCCCTTAGTTTTACCAGGAGTTGTAAATAATTTTCCTAAACTAGCTATAGAACCTACCCCTACTGTAATATTACTAATACATTCTGTTACATTTAAAATATTTATTACAGTTTTACTTTCATTATTATTAAAATTAGCTCTTATGAATTGTGCAAGTTTATCAATTTTCCCATATCTAACAGCCCATACTAACTCACCATTTTTATTGGAATTATACGCCTTTTCACTCTGAAACATATTTATAGTATTATTTATTATTATAAATCCATATGTTATTACCTCCGCTACAATAAAAATAAATGCTCCTCCACCATATATAGTAAATATAGTAGCTGCAACAGCTGCAACCACTGCAACTAGTGATACTCCAATATCCTCTACATATTTTCCTCCACCGGTTCTAAACCAATGCTTTATTTCAGTTTTCCAGTCATTAACTTTATTTTCTACTTTGTTGTAGACATTTTTTACCCATCTTCCTAAGGAAGTTGAGTTTATAGCGTTAACGGCTAAGTTTTCAAAGAAAGCTGAAACTTTTCCTATTTTAAATCCATTTCTATTAGCAAAATCAGCTGTAGCTTCTTTTATCTGTTTTGCAACGTTTTTATCAGTTTCTTTAACTTTGTTATGAAAATTATCAATTTGGGCAGCATAATTATGGAACTTTTTACCCTTTTCTCTTAACTCTTTTATCTTTAGCTGAGTTTCATAAAAGGCATCATTTGTCCTACAGCTTTGACCTCCTGAGATATTGCTAATTTTCCTTGATACCCCTCTTTCCATTTTTGAAGCATAATTTTCAAGCTCGCTGGCTGTTTTTTTAATATATTTACTTCCAAGTGAAAGTTCTCCATAAGTCACTTTAAGTATTGACATATATTAATCACCTCAATTTATTGAACTTTATTAATATTTTTCTTTTTTCTATTCTTCTGGATAATCCCTCTTTTCCATCTGAACTCCACTCTTTTCTTCTAATGTTTTTACAATTTCTTCATTGCCTTCAAAGTATAGGTATAGTCTTATTCTCTCATCCGGTTTATCCACCTCTTCTGTCCTACCTATCTCACCTGTCGTAACATCACTATAATATATCTCCTTTTGTTTACCATAAATATCTACCCTCTGATGATATGTGTTATATATCATCTTTGTTATATCATTAAACTTAATTTCAAATTGATGGAACAACTTTATATTATCTCGATTACTTGGATGGTATATATATTTTATATCTTCATCTGTAATTACCACGGTATCATGTTCTCTATAGTTTACTACGCATTCACAGCTTCCTTCTAATGCTTTCCGATACACAAAGTATGGTATACTAGCAAAAATCCCCATGCTTACTGCAGTGGTAACTCTTACAATCCCGTCAACTCCATCTTGAGCAAACATACCATTTTCAAACCTGTAACGAAAAAACGATAGTATACCCCCTATTGGTGCAAGCAATAAAAGTATTCTTCTTACCCACTTCCTCTTATGCCACTTTGGATGTTTCTTATATTGTGTCCTTTGTAATTTTCTTTTTAATTTTGGATCAGGATAATATTGTTTCATATAAATTTTCTCCTTTCTTTTACTTCACTCTTTAATTAAATACAAGTTTATAACGTTTAATTTTTATATCTTTAAGGGATTTGCTTATTTTATTTAAATTAGAATGGAACGAGGCAATATTTGGAATAAATATATTTCCATTACGTATATTTTTTCCTGTTTTATATACTATATCTGCTTTATTTAATCCAATTATTGCATGTTTAAATCCTTTTCCTATTTTAGAATTAAATTTTAATTTTATGCCTAACATATTTGCATTGTTTAATTTATCCAATTTGGAAAAATCAGGAATAATATCTTTCTTTATTTTATATCCTTTATTTTTAAATGCATTTTTTATATCATTCTTAATAAAATTTGATATTATTTTTTTTGAACGTAACTTTTGATATTTATTTCCTTTTACTAAATCCTTTAAAACATATCCGCTGTGTTTCGTGTTCATCTTGATATATTTAAACGTATCTATTAACTCATCTTTAAACAACTTATTATTTTCACCTATGGCTTTTCTAAAATTACTATCAGTAAAAATTGATTTCGAACCTTTATAGAAACTTTTTATTGTAACTTTAAACTTTTTATCTCCTTTGACCATAAATTTATTACCTAATATTCCTACTGTCTCATCAGTACTGTTTCCAAATAAATTCTTAATAGATATAAAACCTTTATTTCCTAGGGAATCTGTCAGCTTTCTTCCTAATTGTCCTATTGATGTGACACCTGTTACTATTGTAGTAACACCTTCCGTTATGTCCAATATAGCTGCTGGTTCCTCATATCCTTCTTTTCGTAAGAAATCACTTAATTTATCTAGTTTCCCATATCTATGAGCCCATGCTGGATCTTCTTTGTTTTTGCCATATGCCAAACCACTTGCAATAATATTTGTTACCCCATTTGATATTGCTATTACTGCTCCTACTACAGCTAATATTGCTAGTATCCCTACTCCTGCAGTTACTATAGTAAAAACGGCTACTCCTATTGCCAATATTGATAGAGCAATATCCTTTACATATTTTCCTCCACCAGTTCTAAACCAATGCTTTATTTCAGTTTTCCAGTCATTAACTTTATTTTCTACTTTGTTGTAGACATTTTTTACCCATCTTCCTAAGGAAGTTGAGTTTATAGCGTTAACAGCTAAGTTTTCAAAAAAGGCTGAAACTTTTCCTATTTTAAATCTATTTCTATTAGCAAAGTCAGCTGTAGCTTCTTTTATCTGTTTTGCAACGTTTTTATCAGTTTCTTTAACTTTGTTATGAAAATTATCAATTTGGGCAGCATAATTATGGAACTTTTCACCCTTTTCTCTTAACTCTTTTATCTTCAGCTGAGTTTCATAAAAGGCATCATTTGTCCTACAGCTTTGACCTCCTGAGATATTGCTAATTTTCCTTGATACCCCTCTTTCCATTTTTGAAGCATAATTTTCAAGTTCGCTGGCTGTTTTTTTAATATATTTACTTCCAAGTGAAAGTTCTCTATAAGTCACTTTAAGTATTGACATATATTAATCACCTCCAAAAATCTTTTTATTTACTAAACGTCTTTCTTCATCTTTTAATTCCTCTAACCTATAATTTAGTGAATTTAGTTCATTTGTAGCTGAGATAATTTCATTTCTAACCACATTTCTTTCCTTATTTAATTTATCTATTGCAACACTAATTTTATAATCAGAATTAGTGCTTTTTTCCTTTAAAGAAGTTGAATCTGTTGAAACTGCACATTTTCCATCTACTGCTACTGCACATTTTAAGCAACTAAAACCATTATATAAGGGCCCATTTATATCCATAATGCAATTATTAACTCTATAAAATGAACTAATTGCTTCATCAATATCTTCTAATCTTCTGTTTTTTTGTCTAATATACTGTTTTTTATTTCTAATTGCATTTCTTGTAGACCTAATTCTACACCTAACATAGTACAATGATTCAGCCATATATACACCTCCACATTACCAATTTATTATAATGAAATATAATTAACTGAATTTTCGGACATATATTTCCGAGAATTTCCCTTTACGAATATATATTTCTGAGAATTCTCCTTCATGAACATATTTTTCTAAGAATTACCCTCTATATTTTTTGCTATCTTCTCATCCGTTTCCATATAAGCTGCTATACTCTCAACAATGCCATCATATAAATCATATAAATCATCCTCAATGTCCTTTAAATTTCTTTTTAGTAAATTGTATTCTACCTCATAAGAATTTCTAGCATTACCTATCCAGGTTGAAAGTAACTCCGATGTTATGCTTTCTATTTTATTTCTACAATTTTGAAACTCCTTAACATTATCCCTAAGTTCCTTTACTGCTTCTGTCATCTCCTCAGTGCTAAGCTTAGTAATACTTCCTATACAATCTACCGAAGTTTTTGAAGCCATAGACTCACCCCTTAATCTTTTAATACTTTTATACAACTCCATCACTTTAATACTTTCTTAATTCTCATAACTAATTCTTTGATACACCCCTAATCCTTTAATATGGTCTTAATCTTCTTAAATTCTCCACTATCTATCCAGTAGGCATCCCCTAAGCTCAATGGTTTTTTATAGTTTCTACTAATATTAATTGGCAAATCAAAGAATTTATTATCCCCCACGTTATCAAATATGAAGCCATTGTTTCCTTCCTTTAAGGACTTTAGTAATTCCGATGCTGTAAATCCTACTTGAGAATTTTCAACATCATTGAATATAATGCATACCTTTAAATTTTTAAATTGTGATGTAATTTTCTTATACCTGTTCATTACTTCCCCATTAGCTCCTAAGCTATTCATTGCATCTCTATTGTTATTAATTATTAAAATTAAAGGTTCATTTTTAAGAATTTCCATTCCACTTTCTGCAACTTTTTCGCTTCTATATTCTAATTCATCATATACTTTTTCAATAATCAGCTCTAAATCATTAAATAATAGAGAATATTTTTCTACAAACCCATACTCCTTCATAAAGCTTAACTTTTTCTCTATGTTATCCACTACATAGACTTGCACTGGATTTTCTAATATTTTTCTTTGTACGTTTTGGGCAATGCTAGCAATGAAGTTACTCTTACCCTTATTTTCTTTACCGATAATAGCCATAGAACTTTCTTTTAACAAGTTTATAGTTTCTAAATTAATAGTTTCATAATTTAATCCTATTGGTATTTCATATGCAGCTAATTGTTTTTTACCATAGTTTTCTTTTATAAACTTCATGTCTAAAACCTCTGGTATTTCAGGTATTATTTTTGCCTTCATATTTGGATACTTAAGCTTAATATGCTCAATAAAGCTCTTCATATCTTTAACCCTATCTATCTCCTTTTCACCTATAAAAGCTAGATAGCTTTGGTATTCATAAATATCCTTATCTATTGAGATTAGTCCTCTTCCTGGAATATTCTTTGGCTGCATTCTACATCTGTCAAACAAACTTCCATATTCACTTGAATCATTGCAATATAGTGCTATTCTGCTGGAAAAGTTAGTCATATATTTATATCCTATTCCAGTGGTTTGAGCATTGGCAATAATTACTGTTATTCCTACTGCTACTCCTTCTCTACATATATTTAATAACTCTTCATCTCTCTCGGAATACATTTCTTTAAATGCAGTCATGTTATCTAAGAAAATAATTATCTGACACATATCCTTATAACCAGCTTCCCTATAGGATACAAATGAACTTATACCAAGCTTAGATAAAACTGATTTACGATGCTCTATTTCTTTAAGCATCATGGTGGTAAAAGTCTTAAGCTTTTCATCATCTGAGGATGTAATAACACCACCTACATGTTTAAGCCCTTGAAAATTCTTTAAAATCATAGAAGCAAAATCCAAGATGTACATATTAACTTCTTCCGGTGTATAACTTTCTGCCACGGTTCTTATTATTGTTTGTAATAAGCTTGTTTTACCAAATTGTGAAGAACCTACAATAAATAAGTTACCTTCTGAAATATTTAATCTTACAGGTGCCTGCAATTGTTTAGTTGGATCATCATATATACCTATAAAAGCTTCAACGCAGGTGTTATTCTTATGAAGTTTCTCACCCTCCTTTAAAAGTATTACATCTGGCAATGGTGGTAGACATATTCCCGGAAGTTTTTCAATATTATTTTCTAAACAGTATTCATTAATATATTTAACTAATGCCTCTAACTGAGTGGCACTAGTTCCACTATTTTTTTTCTTTTCCCGTTTAAATATTGTAGTCCTCTTTCCCCATAAAGCTACCTCATTTATTTCAAATTCCTTATTATTACCCATTTCATCTCTTAGGGCTTCTGCTCCGCTATAAGCTGATTGAAATAATTCAAACACTTCATTATTACCTACTTGAAGATACGCTCTTCCTGGTTCTTTTATTTCTGCAGCTAAAGGTGATTTCAATACTTCATTACTATCACTTTGATTTTGCACCTTTAAGCAAAGCTTGAATTTTGAGTTACTCCATATCTGATCATCTATTACTCCTGACGGCTTTTGAGTTGCAAGTATTAAATGCACTCCTAAGCTTCTGCCAATTCTTGCTGCACTTATTAGTTCTTTCATAAATTCTGGTTGATCACTCTTAAGCTCTGCAAATTCGTCAACAATCAATATCAGATGTGGCAGGGGCTTAGATATTTCTCCGCTTTTAAATTTCTTAATATATGCATCTATATGGTTCACCCCATATTCAGCAAATAGTGCTTGACGCTTAGTTAACTCAGCTTTAATTGAAGATAGCGAACGGTTAATTTCCCTCCCATCAATATTTGTAATTGAGCCAACTAAATGAGGTAAATCTTTAAATTGATTAACCATTCCACCACCTTTAAAATCTATAATCACAAAGCCTACTTCATATGGATGGAATAAGGTACACATAGATAATATATAACTTTGTAATATTTCACTTTTACCTGAACCTGTGGTTCCGGCTACCAAGCCATGAGGACCGTGTTTTTTTTCATTTAAATCCAGGTATATGATTTGTCCTTTGGTTTTTACTCCTAGTGGAGCTGCCATGCTCTTATATACTTTAGATTCCTTCCATCTTTTTTCAATATCTATTTCATCTACTACGGTTACTCCAAGAAGCTCAAATAAGGATATATTTTTGGTCAACTGACTTTCCAAACTTACCTCATCTACATAAATTGGCGCTAATCTTAAAGCTAGTTCATTTAAATCCACATAATCTATATTTTTATAGGTAAAACCAGTAATGCATTCTCCATTATTACAGTTTACAATTTCTGCACTAGTACCATTTTCATCAAGCCTTATTATTTCACTACAGCCCATAGGCAACAGTTCTTGACTCTCATTAAAGAATATAAATGTAGTGCCAAGTTTACTACTGGATTTAATAAATCTTGATATGGGATGGTTTTTTATGCCCTTATCATCTACTACAAAAATAACAAAATGTGTATGGAAATCTCCCTTATTAGATTTTATTTCCTCTTCTCTTTTGATCAATTGTATATATAAATACTCAAACAATGAATTTTTACTTTCCTCATCATATATTAAAT
This sequence comes from Haloimpatiens massiliensis, assembly GCF_900184255.1. NCBI lineage: Bacteria > Bacillati > Bacillota > Clostridia > Eubacteriales > Clostridiaceae > Haloimpatiens > Haloimpatiens massiliensis. The sequence continues at coordinate 281,414 of NZ_LT854639.1, forward strand.
TTCTTACACCTATATCCTCATTGTATATGTGTTTTATCCACCTTAACCATTGAAATTCAGCTTTATTCTCTTCATTAAATACATAAAACATCTTTACATCTTTATAAAAATGTCTTCCTATAATATCTACAGTTATATTTTTAAGCATTCTACATAAGTTTTTATAATTTCCTAGTATACCTACAGCATTAGCTGAAGCTAATTTCAAAATAACTGGTGCATTATCAATAAATTTATATTTATTTTCTATTTCTTCTGGTTTATCCACTAATTCATCTGTGGTATCTTTAAATTTCTGTGGAGTTATCTTCACTTCACACCGGGATGCTACTGTTCCATATCCCAGTGTAACCTCTAAAAAATCTTCATCTTCCTTGCTTCTGTCAAAAAGCTCCTTATTAAATTCTCGTACATTTTTTACATTTTCTTCTAAGGAAATATACTTTTTCTTTAATACCTTTAATTCCTTTTCTCTCATGTTTTCTATAAAGTTTGCTTTTTCTTCTATATATTTAAGATAATTAGTTTTTCGTTTTTCTACTTCTCTTTTGTATTCTTTTTTTGTATTTATGGAATTTACTATAGACATAATTATTCCTATTGACATTGTAGCAACGCTATAGATTACAAAACTGCCTCCGTTGCCTATAACTCCTCTTAAAACTATGAGTAATGCCACCATAGCTAACGCAGGAATCAGTGTAATCAATATATTATTTTTAGGTGGGTTTGGTAATTTTTCCGGAGGTAAGACTTCTATATCTGTGTTTGGTGTTATATACTTTATTCTTGTGCTTCTATTAAATTTAGGATATTTTAATTTATTGGTATATATCTTATCAGTAAATTTAAGTCCCAATATGTGCATATTTTCATTTTTATCTGTGTATAACTTATTATTTTTAAAGTAAAAATAATACCCCATAATTATAAGGAAATCACAATCTTTAAGCTGAGTTTCCTTATTAATTTTCTGGGTATTTTTATAAACCCCGTATTTTGTATTGTTATCCTTTATGTAATATTTATTGTCCCTTAAAAACAAAGTTACATTTCCCTGCTTCAGCAAATCATCCTGTATATATATAGTATCTTTTTCACTTCCACCAATTGTAACTTTTTTAACTTCCTTTAAATCTATTACTCTATCATAATTTCTTTGAATACTGTCAAAATCAATTAAAAAGTTTAACTTAAAAACTGTTTCATTATAATTTTCGTACTTTATAATTATTTCATCACCATGCTGCAAATCTTTATTATATAATTTCATAATACCATCTATTGTAAAATACACTGAATTAGTACAATTTATTTCAAAGCCATCGACATGCCTTAAAAGTTCAAATTCAAAATCCTCAAAAAATCTTTCTTTTTTAAATCTAACTTGGCATCCTTTTGTTGTTCCTACTTTTACTATATTGCTTTCAAAGTCTGAAAGAGAATATTCTCGATAGATATTTTTGCCAAATATAATTATTTTATATTTATTTTTTCCCATGACTTTATCTCCCCTACTCTAAAATATTTATAATAGAACCATCTCTAATATTGAATTCCTCTAGTGTTTTATTCCCTTTTAATAAAGCTATGGGCTTTTCAGACCTTGCATAAACCTCCATAATATTATCAGTGTTAATTTTTAAATCATAGGCCTTATTTATAGCTATCACCAAATCATTAGCTGTAATGTCTAGAGGTACTTCTATATCTACCTTCTTATTAAGTTTTGGTATATTTAATATTACAATTGCCTTATTCATTTCTGCCCCCTTAATTAAACATATATAGTCTTATTTTATAACCGCTAGAATCTAAAATCATTTTAGGGTCCCTTAATTAAACATATATATAATCTTATTAAAGCATCTATTCTTTGCTAAAAAATCTATTGTAATATCCTCTTCTCTAAAACAATCTATATATTCGGAAATATTACAATTACTAATATACTCATCTTTGATTAAATAATTTTCCTTAGTGTCTACATACTTATTGCAAATAAATATAAACTTATTTGGATTTGAACAATCTATATTAACCCTTAAATTATTTAATTTTATTGCATCTACTTTGCTCTGCTTTGTTAATATGATTACCTTATGGCAATAACCCATAAGCATAGACTTTTCACTGTTAAACTCATTAGATGTGTCAACTATTATATAGTCATACTTACCACTGTCTTTAAGTTTTTCAATAAAAAATCCAAACTCCTTCATACCTATATTTAATGAAGACACAGGTTGTTTAAAAGGTAATAAATAATCAAAAGGTTTTTTACCCATTGCATCATCTAAATGATTAAGAATTTTCTCATCCTTATTCACCAAATATCTATCAAAGCCTGAAGTGCAATATTGATCATTTCCAATTATAAAATCAAAGCTTTGTATACTTTCCGTATTTAAATAAAATACTCTTTTATTTAAATGTTTTAAAGCTGCAGCTATACCTATAGACACAGTGGTTTTACCACTTCCCCCTATTGGAGAATAAACCATTATTACCTTTGACTTATGATTTTCTCTAACTGGCTCTATAGAACTATTACTCATTACTTCATTGTAAATTTCCTTTACACTTGTATATTTATATATGTTGTGTACACTTAAGCTACAGGTTATTTCCTTTAACTCTTCTTGTTCTGTTAATATAAATGTATTTGCTATATTATGCTTTTGCAGCTTTGGATCATATAATTCCTCATTTATTATCAATATATCTATATGTCTTGGTAAATTGAAATACTCCTTCAAATAATCTTCATTGGAAATCACTATGAGCTCAAGTTTATCACCCAGCTCTTGTATTAATTTTAATTCAATAGGCATTAAATATTTTTCATCTCTATCAACCAACATAATAACTATATTTTTCATTATTTGTTTCTCCTTTACATAAAAACAAATTATGTTAGGTACATGAAAATAAATAACAAGTCAAAGATGCTGGCATATTTTGTGTCAGACAAGGAAGCAGGTTCCGTCGCTAGTAGGACTATCGGTGGGTTCTGCTGACGCAGTATGACGGAAAATAGACTAGCATACTGACTTGTTATTTATTTAAATGTGCCTTATTTCAACAATCATAAATTCACTATTGGCAAGGGTAACTATATCCCCTGGCACTATCTCTTCTTTTACATCTTTTTCTAGCCTTCTACCATTAATAAATGTACCATTGGAGCTTCCAAGGTCAACCATATAGTATTTTTCATTTTCCTTTAAAATACTGCAATGCTTCCTGCTTATAGCTTTATTAAATGTAATTAATCCCTCTACATATTCATCCTTACTCCCTATTATAAATTCCGGCTTATCTATAACTATTGTTATTTTTTCTGGAGTATTTACTCCCGTTAACGCTATTTTTGCACTTTGCTCTTCAGATAGCAAAGTTGTACCATCATCCTCTAATAATCTTGTATCATGGCAGTTATTGTAGTGCTCATATTTAGTGCGAAAACTTGATGTATTGTGTCCACTTTTATGCTCCTCAGCTTTATTTTTTCTTTTTCTTGAAAATATGCTACTAAATGGTCCTATATATCTCTTTTTATTTTTAGTGTCCTTGTAATCTCTAGTACCCCCATGATCTTCACTATCTATATGATTTTCACTAAGCTTATGCCTAACTTCTTTTTTTACACCAGACTCTTTTTTTACTTCTGATTTAATATTTGCAGTACTAATGTTAATCTCCCTGAAAATATTCTCTAAAGATTTGCTTGAATTTAAATTAGAATACAAGTTATCAATGGCGCTTCCTGTAAGTTTTTTATTGTTATCAATAGCTTTTAATATATTTTGTTTTAATTCATTACTAAATGTCTTTTCTGTTCTTCCGTTATCATATATTACTGGAATGTATATATAATAAATATTAAGATTGTTGGTATCTACAAATATAGAATTTAAGTTTGTATTAATATTTTTATATTCTATAAATCCGTTTTCTTCTACATTTAAGGCCACTATCAGTAACTTTCTTATTATTTTTATAAATATGTCTACGCCACTATTTTGTATTACAGTTTCTAAATCTTTATATTTTGAAATGTCATAAACCAATTTAATTTTTCCATTATGCATGACTTTAACGCATTTCACAAAACCATTATTCACTTGGTTTTGTAATACCTTATATCCAACTTCGTAAAAAATACTCTCCTGACTAAGTATATAGTTTATATTTGTGCTATATCTATTTTCTTCAATAAGAGAATTCAACCATAACTCCCCCTTAAAATATTTTCTATCTATATTTTTCCTTAAATCAATGGTTCAATTTCATCATATTCTCAACTATCTTCATAAGCTAAAATCTCTCACTACCTTAGAGTTCTTTAGTCCCCTCACTAAACTAAAGTAATTCAGTCTCCTGGCTATCTTCCAGTAATTCTGTTTCCTCACCATTCTGAAGTAACTCAATGCCCTGGCTGTTCTCCAGCAATTCTGTTTCCTCGCCATTCTGGGGTAACTCAGTACCCCGGCTGTTCTCCAGTAATTCTGTTTCATTGCTGTCCTTGAATAACTCAGCTTTTTTACTCTTATCAAGCAATTTATTATCATCACTATTTTGGAGTAATCCATTAAGATTTTTATTATTTACCTTTTCTTCATTAATAGTTAATTTAAGTTTTTTATTATTAGAGGATTTATTAAGTGCTCCTTTGGATCCTTTAAATTCTTTAGATGCTTTAGATAAGTAGCACCATAATATACCTATGATTGAAACTACCGATATAGCTATGCCAATTATTAAAATTACCCAACCTATATTCATAAAAACCCCCTTATTTTACATACCCTTGGTTTTGAAGTTCCTTATATATTTGTTTCAACGCTTGTATGTCATTGCTACTTTGAGTTGTACTGTATTTTTCAGCCAGTTTGTAATTTTTGAAAAAATCTGAAAAATCTCTTTGCTCTTTGTCCTTTGTCATTTGCTTTAAATAAAATAACTTAGCTAACTTAGCATATCCTATGGAATTATTAGGATATTTATTAATCAAAACTTTAAAGTATTTTTCAGCTTCATCAAAGTTTCGCAATTGAAGCTCCACATTGCCTAAACTACTATAAAGAGTCATAGTATCTGTTCCTAATTTCTTAACCATTAAATAATTTTCTAAAGACTTATTATAATATTTTTTCCTTTCCGCCTCATTATCCGATAACATAGCCTTTGCATTGTATGCAGCGCCTAATCTTTCATAAATAGCCGTATTTCCTTTATCCTTACTTTGAGAATTGATTTTTTCTAATAAATCTATTTGCTTATTATAATCCTCATCTAATATCATAAAATTATCTCTGTATATATCAGCTATCATTATATAGCCTCTTAATCTCTTTTCCTCATTTTCTATGGTTTCTATATATTTAATTAGTTCGTCAACATTTTTTATAGCTTCATCGTCTTTGGTAAGCTTCCCTGGTTTATTTAATGACTTAGATATAGCATAATAATAATTAACACCTTCAAATTTTTTATCTTTAACCTTTTCAAAACAACTGATAGCTTCCTTATAATTTGCTTTTGAAAAACACGCCAGACCTAAAAAATAATTATACTTATCATTTTGGATTAATTCAGGTCTTTCACTAACAGCTTCCACTTTTAAATACTTGAGCATTTTGTCAAAGTCTGATTGAGCATAGTACAAATTGGCCACTGCTAAATATCCCTCATCTTTATCAGGCAAATTATCAATAGCACTATTAAAAACCCTTAAAGCATCATCATATTGCTTTGCCTCTTGATACTGTTCTCCCTTAGTTAAAAGTGACATGTAATCATTGTTTTTTAGATTATTTATTTTAAAAACACCAAACACCGTTATTGCCACTCCAATGCATAAAGCAGCTATAAAATACTTGCCTTTGCTTCTTCTCTTTTTAATTTTATAACTATAGCTTAATTTTTCTATATTATTCAAATCATAAATGAGTTCCTCTATATTTTGATATCTGTTAATAGGGTCTTGCTGAATACATTTTGAAATTATATGTTCTATCCCCTCTGAGTACTTTGGGTTTATAGTCCTAACTGGTACAAGTTCATAGGGTGGATCATTGGGTCCTTGTCCCGTCAATAGATGGTATAAAGTAACCCCTAAGCTATAAATATCTGTTCTATTATCTGTTTGATGATTGCCATATTGTTCTGGTGCTGCATATCCCCTAGTTCCTATAATTACAGTATCTGATGCAGTATCTTTTTTATATTCTCTTGCTATTCCAAAATCTATAAGTTTTATTTTTCCTTCTTTATTTAGCATTATGTTTCCAGGCTTCATATCCCTATATATGATTGGATTTGGCTTCTGATTGTGTAAGTATTTCAATACATCACATAGCTCCTTGGCCCAACTTATAACCTTTTCTTCTGGAAAAGATATACACTGATTCAATAGAATATTTAAACTTGTCCCATCTATATAATCTAAAACTATATATATTTTTTCTTCTTCATTTATAATATCCACAATCCTAGGCAGCGCTGGATGATCTAAATTTTTTAATATGTTTGGCTCAGCTAGAAAATCTATATCAGCATTTTTATTGAGAGTAATTTCCTTTACAGCCCAATTCTTTTCAAAATTTATGCTTACAGCTTTATATACTACACTCATACCGCCCTTACCTAATATCTCTATAAGTTTATATCTACCATCTATTATCTTCCCTTTGTATTCAGACATACCTTTCCTCCAAAATTATCTTCCAAATAATCTATTAAAAATCCCCATTTTTCTCTTTTCATTTTCTATTAATACAATAATTACGGATATATTATCTCTTTCTTCTCTGGACTTTACTGTATGAATCATATCCAAAGCTAATTTTTGAACCTCTATATCATAATTTTTGCCCCCATAGTCCTTATATAAATAATCCTTATCTACATAATCTTTGCCTTGGTAGTGCCCACCTTGGTATTTCTTACTTTCGTAATGCCCACCTTTGTAATTCCTGCCCTTATAGTGCTTTCCTTTAAATTTGTTATTTCTATAATCCCATTGTCCATAGTCCTTACCCTTTAAGAGCTTATTAACATTTTCTATCATTTCTTCTTCCTGAAATTTATTATAAAAGCCATCGCTACACAATATAAAAGCATTGGTATCCCCTATTGATCCCATTTTTTTATAAACTACTATATTCTCTTTGGCACCTACGCATTGTAAAAGTACATTCTTCATTTTACTTCTTTTAGCCTCTTCTACTGTCATCTCTTTGTTTTTAACCTTCATAGCCACATAGGAATCATCCTCTGTTTCTTGTACTATCCTCCTATTTATTTTATAAATTCTTGAATCTCCTACATTGGCAATATAATATTTTCCTTCATATATAAACAACACTGTTATAGTTGTTCCCATTTTAATATTATTTTCCTTAGAATATTTGTATATTGATTTATTGGCAAGTAAAATAGTCTCTTCCAATGAATTCAATATTGCTTCATGACCAGCTTTAATCACTCCGCTAAACTTTTGTTCCCACCATTCCTTAAATAATCTAACTGCTGTAATACTAGCTATTTCTCCTTTGGATAAGCCTCCTAACCCATCACAAACAATAAATAATCCAAACTCTTCCTCCCTATGCTCACCAATTTCAACTAACACGTTATCTTCGTTAATTTTTTTTATATTGCCTATATCACTAGCAATTCCTACATGAAATTTTAAATTTTTCATTTTTAAACTCCTCAGTAGATTTACTATCATCTTTTATATCTATATAAATTACACTTTTATACAAAGTAGCCATTTACATTTTATCATCTTAAATACTTTATTTCAATTATCTTCAAATATATTTCAAAATTTTCAAATATGTATTGATATTATGTAATTTTAACTATAAAATATAATATATTTATATTATGTATAATAATGGAGGTAAACATGAATAGAAAAAAGCTAAAAGCTATTATAGCTTTAACATTGAGCCTGTGTTATTCCAATGTAACATTTGCTAAACCTGTTAAAGCTTTTTCAAATGTCATTTATAAGGCACATTCTCCTAGAGATATGTATGAAAACTTTATTAAAGACAAACTTAACTTACAAACTATTGACTTTACTGCTGCTGAGAATAGCTCAACTAATCTAGATGCAGCCAGTGCTCTTATGCAAAATAATAAGGAAAATATTAAATTATTTCTTGGGGAAAATGAGAAAGGTATCTTTGTAAGCCCTACTATAAATTCTGACAAACAAGAATTCTCAATACCCACAAAATCCTTTTTCAAGGAAAAGTCACTGGTTATTGCTCCTGCTGAAAATATAGAAACTTTAAACTTATTTTTAAGTACTGGACAATCTGTAAACTACTCAAATTTAAACAAAAACTCTTTTTATAAATTATTAAATTTAGATTCTAATACTCAGCTTAATTATGCTTTAATAAAATACAAAAATGATACAAATATATATAAGCAAGTGTTTTCCTTTATAAAGGACGAGAAAGAACCTTCCATTACTGATATAAAAAAAGAGTACAGAGTAGAAAATTCCAAGCCAATAGTTCGTATTTCTTGGAAAGAATCAGATACTAATTTATTTGATGAAATCAGTTATAAAAAAGTTTATTTTAACAATGATCTACTAGATGTTACAAAATCTAATTTAAAAAATTCGTATTATTGTGATATTCCAATACAAAATTTACCATCCAAAAATATCTTTCATATACTAACTTGTGATTCAACTTATCAAACAGGGGATATGCAAGGTGAATTTTTAGCATTGCCTCACATGGACTACAGTGATAAAACCTTAATTAAGGATGATATTATAGATGGAAAATATACAATTAAATTTCCTTTTAACTCTAATGTAAAAAACGTTGCCGTTAAGTGTAACGAAGATAATTTCACTTTAGACAGTAATAATACCACAGCCAATATCTTAATACCTGAGGCTGGAACTTATGAAGTAACTTTTAAAGTAACATTAATTTCTAATGAAAGTTACACTTTTACTAAAAACTATATTTATGATGATAAACCATTGACTTTGGATAATACAACATATAAATCAAAAATATATAAAACCTTTGACCACACTGTAGACACTGATTCTATTATTAATAAAAAAATAAAGAATGGGGATACAATTTATTATGATGGAACAACCATTGACAAAGGAAAAAATGTATTTCCTATAAATGTTTCTGGAAATAAGGATTTAAAAGACTTATCTATAACAGTTAATGATCAGTCTGTTTTAGATAAGTCTACAAATTTTACTCAAGACTTAGCTTTAAATGCTGGCAGTAATTTAATTTTTATAACAGCTAGGGATAAATCTGGCTATACTGCAAAACTATATTTCACTGTAGAGGTTGCGACAGAAAATTATAATTTTAATATAGATGCTGATCGGGGCAGTGTGAACAAATTAGATGAATCTAACTATGAAATTAATTCTAATAAAAAATTAAATTTAAAAGCAAAGTTAACTGATTATCCTGAGGATTTAGTTAAAGAAAATCTCTATATAGAAGCTTTAGATAATAATAAAAAAGCTTTGCAATTAGATTACAGCATTGACCAAAATGAACTTATTATAAATGATGTATCATCCAATTGTTCTAGTATTTCAATTAAATACTTAGATAAATTCAATAGAGTTATAAATTCAAATATATCAATAAATATAGACGTTGTTAATCCTATTATAAACTCTGAAATTTCCAGTACTGAATTTTTAAATCTTTCTGGACTTGATAAATTAAAAATAGATGTTTGGGATGATAGTTTATTTATACCTAGAAGAATTAATTTAACCTCTGACTTTTCTAGTAACGTGAAAAACAGCTTCTGCTATGAAATATTAGACAAAAATTCTAATGCTGTGGCTTTAACTTTGCCTAGGGATGCAGTTAAAATAAATATACTATCTAGAAAGCTATCCATTGATTTTAGCAGCTCTGTAAAGGCTTTAAATCTTCCTGATGGAGAATACACTTTAAAATGCAAGTATATTGATAACGTATATAATTCCTCCGATGAATATTTAAGAAAAATAGTAGTAGACAATACTACACCTGTTATAAAATCTGATTTTTCTACTACTTTGTTTAAAGATTCAATATCAATTAAAAAGGATGGAAGTTCATTATTATTCAATGATAAAAAAGTAATTTCAGTTGAAGACAATAACTTCCATAGTTTAGACTACAGGATATATAAAATGGATGACAATTCAAAACTAGAAATTTCTGACTCCACACTTAACACCAGTGGAGATTATGTAATTTCTGTTTACTGTAGAGATAAAGCTGGAAATGAATGTACATTAAATGAAGCTAAATTTTCACTGGACTGTGATGCTCCATCAATTGATGCTTCTGAAAATGACTCTAATGCCTTTAATCATAGATATTATTATAAAAATGGTGTTTTTACATTGAAATTTGATGATAATTATATGGATTTTAGTAAATCAATATATTCAAGTATAGATACAGATAAAACTAATTCCATTTATGTATCACTAACGGACACTGAAAACCCCCATATTAATTTATTTGATTCTGATAAATCCATTGAAGCTGACCCTAAACAATTAAAATTTAACATTGATGAGTTAAACCTTAAAGATGATGAATACAAACTTTGTGTTAAGGTAATTGATAAAGTTGGCCACATTACAATTAAAGATTATACCCTTGTAGTAGATAAAACCCAACCTAAAATTACAACAAATGAGCAGGACTTCAAAGATAAAGCTAGCATTGGAAATCTAAATTATTATTTATTTGATAAAGCAGTTACTATAAATACAACTACTTCTAAACCACTAAATCCTAATAAGAAAAATACCTATAACATTTCAATTGACGAAAAAAACTTTAAAAAAGGTAATATTACCATATGTAAGCTAAAGCCAAATTCAGAATCAGAAGAAGTCGAAAACATCAATTTAGATGCTATATCTGTTAATAGCTACTCTAAAACTCTTACAGAGGGAATGTATACTATTAACTATCACTTTGAAGACCTGGTTGGAAATAAAACAGAACAATCAATAACCTTAGCTGTAGTATCTACTCCAAAAATAAATTTTGGTTATTTAGATAAGGACGGTACTTTTATATATTTGAAAGATGTGAAATACACTAAAAATGATTTTTCTCCTGTTATTAAGGTGGAAGGCTTATTAAATGGTAATTTAAAGAAGTGTAATATAACTAGAACCCACTTAGATGATTCTAATAATATACAAACAGAAGAATTTAATGAAAGTGATTTTACTGTCACTAACCATGTTAATGAATATGGTGAGTGTTACTACAAATTAGGCAGTAATGTGGATAACGCATTTAAATTTATAACTCTTGATGATGGAGAAATAAATTATAACTTTACTTTTTCCAGTTTCTTTGGTGAAGATGTAATTTTACACAATAAAATATTCTTAGAAAAAAATTTACCAGCTGTCAGTGCAACCTTAAATGACTTGCCTACAGAAAATCAAGTTAACTATATTAACACTACTCCTGAATTTAAAATTAATGTGAGCAAAAATTATTCCTCATTAAAGGAGAATACTCCATCATTTATTATGAAAAAATTAAATGCTGACAACAGTGAGATTGACGTTTCCGATAAATTTGAAATTATAAAATCTAATAGTACTGATTATTGTTCTGAATTTGAAATTAAGTTAAAACCCGGCACTATGTTTAATGAAAATGGCGTTTATATGGTTTCTTACAAAGTAAATACCAATGCCCAAAATAGTATAAATAAAAGTTTTAATTTTTCATACGATACAAATTCGCCATCTTACAGCATTAAAGCTGTAAATAACGGTACTGAAACTAATTTCAATATGGATTCTGTGGGTAACTGCTTCAATAAAGATTCAAATACCTCTTTAAAGATAGAATTTAATGATAACTCATTTAAATTTAATCAATCATTAGCTGACGTTAGCAAACTTACAAATAGTATTATTGTGAAAAAATCTGATTCAAATAAAACTATTTTTGAAAGCGGCAACTTTAATTCAAATAGTAGGATTATAAATTCTAATATATTTACTGAGGGCTGTTACCAGATTATTATTAAATCTACTGATGCTGCAAACAACATTTTTACTAAAAATATAAAATACTATTTAGATCATACAAAACCTAGTATAGAATTTAAAAATTCACCTATTTTAACCAAAGAAACAACTCATTACTTCAAAGATAATTTTAAACCAAATTTTGTTATAACGGATGCCACCCCTCTAGATACTATAACTATTAATTATAGTGTAAATGGAATACATTATAGCTCTTCTGCTGATAAATTTAATGAGAATTTATTAGATACATTAAACTCTTTAAAGAAAAATATTTCTAATAAAAATCAATGCAAATTTCACTTGATTATTAATGGTACTGATAAAGCTGGAAATACAATTTTTGAAAATAATGAAGAATTTAAATGCAAATTAGTTTTAGATTCAACTGCACCTAAAACCACTGTATCTGTTAATGGCACTGATATTACCAGCAATAAACACAAAATTTTTGATGCCATACCAAATAATATTAAACTTATAGTAAATGATAGCAATTTAAACATTGATGATATAAAAAATGATTTTAAAGTAAGATACCTTGAAACTATTTCAAATGACCCACAAAAGGATGTACTTTCCTCCCCTGCTATGGACATAAAATTTCATTACGATGATATCATGAAAGGGTATGTGGCTGATATTCCTTACTCTGGCAATGGATATTACTATATAGAAACTTCCGCAAAAGATTATAGTGAAAACGCTGAAGGATTAGTACGCACATTTTTCACTATAGATACTACTAATGTGAATGTAAATCTTGAAAGTAATGATGGTTCTTTCAATTTAAATAAAAAGTACTATAATAATTCCATGAATTTTTCACTAAATGTAGCTGGTCACTACTCTGGTTTTGAAAAATGCCAATATAGCTTAATTAGAGATGGAGTTGATGTAACAAAAGATTTCTTAACTGCAAGCTTTAGTGGTGTAAATAAAGGAGGATATATATCTTTTAGCTTACCTAAAAACAAAACTTTAGAAGGAAATTACACATTTAAATACTCCATAATTGGTAAGGTTGGTGGAAAAAAAGAGAATGTTGTGAATTTTATTGTAGACAAAACAGCTCCTAGCTTATCCCATTTTAATTTAAACATGGGGGATGGTAAAGTTGTAAATAATATATTCTACACCAATGCACCTAGCGCAAATATTAAGTTCAATGCCTATGACAAATACACTGAAGTTGGTGATTTAATAAAAACCGTTTCTATAAATGGTTCAAATTACAAACTAAGTGATACATCTGTTCCAAATAACTATATTTCTGCAGATGGAAAATACACTGTATCCTTTAGTTTAACTGACAATGCTGGAAATACATCTTCCTATAGTTATAGTATTGTAATTGATAGAGTTTCTCCAAAACTTAAGGTTGATGGTTTTAATGGAACTACCTCTCCAGAAGATCAAGAATTTTATATTAACAGAAACATCACTCCACAAATTTCTGTAACTGACACCAATGGTGAAGATGTATCCGCTAGAAATATAACTTTAGATAATTCAACCTATAGTAGTTCAACAATTTCAAGTAACGGCAAGCATACTTATAAGGTTAGAGTTAAAGATTATGCGGGAAATTTCTCTGAATTTGAAAAGACCTTCATTTTAGATACGGTGTTCCCTGTTATATCAACCAGTGACGTTATAAATAATAAATACTATAACAAAAATGTTTTACCTAAATTCACTGTTGATGACCCAAATGCTAAATTATATGCTTATTTAAATGGTTCTAGCTATAATGGTGCATATATTAAAAATGATGGTATCTATGAATTAGTTATTAAAGCTACTGATAGAGCTTTAAATACAACTGAAATTAAAATACCATTTACTATAGATAAAATAGCTCCTATTATTTCAATAAAAGGCGTTTTAGAAAATCAAGTTAATGGCGGTTCTGTTACACCATTAATCACAGCCAATGAGGCACAAGCGTTGATTACTTCTTTATTAAATGGAGAAGAATATTTAGGCTTTACTATAACAGATAGCGGTAAATATACTCTAATAGTCCGTGCTATTGATTTAGCCGGCAATGCTGCCCAAAAAGTTATTAGCTTTATTGTAGACTCCACGTTACCACAAATAACTGTGAAAGGTTTAGAAAATGGTAAAGTATATACTGGACCAATAACCCCTAAAATTTTTGCTTCTAAAAATGCTAAGCTAAAAATATTCTTAAATGGCAAGCCTTATGATGGAAGTAAAATTTCAGAGGTTGGAGAGTATGAACTTAAAATAATTGCCACCGATAAAGTTTCTAATACGAGTGAAGCAATTTATAAATTCTCAATAACCAATGATGCTGCCCAAGTAAGTTCATCCAGTGTGGGCAAAACTAGTACTAAAGCAAATTTAAAAAATAAATCTAAAAATAATAAAGCTAACAATAATTTCTTTAGTAAAAACGTATTACCTATAACTGCTACAGCTATTGTAGGAGTTATTATAGCCATCCTAGCCTCTATAAATATTAAAAAAAAGAAAAAAGAAAATAAAAAACCTGAACAATAAAAAATACTAAAAAACACAATATAAGACCACATGGAGCAAAGTGTATTTCACTTTACTCCATGTGGTCTCTTGTTTCTATTACACTATTAGTCCATGTGTGGTACTCACTAATAATATCCGTAGTGATAACCTCTAGAATTTTTTTCTTTAAATTTATTTAAAACTACACCTAAAATATTTGCATTTACTTTTTTCAGTGATTCTTTTGCCTTTATGGCCATAGCTTTTTCTGTCTCTCCAGAGGCAACTACTAAAATCACTCCATCAGTTATAGTTGATAGTATCTGTGCGTCAGTAACTGCCATTACTGGTGGACTATCAATTATCACCATATCAAATTGCTGAGAAACTCTCTGTAAAAAATCCCTTAATTTATTTGAAGAAAGCATTTCTGATGGGTTTGGAGGTATAATCCCTGCTGTCATTATAAATAATTTATTTCTATAAATTTTAATAGCTTGTTCAAAGTTAACTTCCCCTAAAAGGAAATTGGTTATACCTACCTGATTGGATATATTAAATTTTTTATGCAAACTAGGTCTTCTCAAATCACAATCTAGTAAAAGTACTGACTTTCCTGTTTCTGATATAGAAAGAGCTAAATTAGCTGCAGTGGTAGATTTCCCCTCTTTTGGTCCTGAACTTGTCACCAGAAGCCTTCTCACTTCTTTATCGAAAGATGCATACTGTATATTAGTTCTTAAAGTTCTAAAAGCTTCTGCTGGTACTGATTTAGGCTTTTTTTCTATAATAAGCATATATCTTTCCCCCTAACCCTTATTTGTATTTTGTTACTATGCCCCCATAAAATTTATTGAAAATACTTGTCTAAAGTGTAATGTTATGTATCCATTTATTTTATTTATCTTATTGTAATATATTTCCTATATTTTTTAAATTTAAATTCAAATTTATCATAATATTAAATAGCACTATTTTATAATACTTAAATATTTAAAGTTTTTTGGATAATATAAATACAATAATGTATAATAGTTTAAACCATGTACCGAACCTTTATCAGTTCATTACTAATAGTACAATATATACTTTCATTTGTAAACAGCATGGTTTTATGTAATATTATGTTAATATTTTTTATTTTTAAATTAAATTTTATAATAATAGTTTTATTTTCATTAACTTTCCTATGGCTTTTTATATTTATACATATTTCTTAATGTATATTTAAAATCTACTATACTCTACATGCTTTATCATAAACACTATATTAATTTTCGACATAGATTTCTTATGACTCTTACCCTTTTTTAATTAAATATTTTTTTACCTATATATAAAGTTGTGCTAAGTGAGTTCACACACATACTTAACTTCATTTTCATAACAAACCTAAAAACGTAAAAAAGACCACATAGAAAAGTAGAATATACTTTAATCTATGTGGTCTTTTTATACCATTTTATCCAAACCCTCTAACTTATTTCATATAACAGTTACTCTAGTGTTTCTAATTATATGTGTAGATTCTTTAATAATGTAGTTAAATTTAATATTAAATCTTGTAAATTCTTTCTTACAAAGGATCCCAATATAATTAATATTATAAATACTACTATAGTACTTATGATTGGAGCTACATAAACTGCTACATCTCCACTTTGTAGTAAGTAGTTTCTAATAAGTAAAGTTAAAATTGATATAGTAATTGCTATTCCTACTATTAGTACAAAAATGCCAATAGTATTATTAATATACGAAACTAGAACTGATAATATTTCCATAAAAATAAATGGAAATACAGATATTATACTTATTTTATAAATATTAAAACTATCTACTTTCTCCTTATTAATTAAATTATAAATTAAGAACAAACTTATAAATAATATTATAATAGCTGTAATAATTAATATGCAATTTTGAAAAAATATTTTACCGTAAGGCACATCCATTACATTTTTTATACTCATTATATGCTGCTGTAATTCTCTCATTTCATCAGGAGACATTTCAGGCATATTTTTGCCAAACAAAATGCTTGTAGATCTAATTTTATCTATAATTGTATAAATTAAACCGCTCAATTGTGACACTATCTGGTTGGATTTCCATATACCTAAAAGACCCTGTAGAACTATAGCTACAATAGTAACTATCATTGCTGAATCCTTTTGGCCTTCATCTATAAATTTACAAGCAGTAGTAAACGGTCTTGAAATCAATTTAGCCACATAATCCAACGCTCCATATTTGAGAAATTTAGGAGAAGTATTTACATTATCCTCATTTACTCTTTTCCCACATGCAGTACAAAACACATCATCTTCATTTAAGTTATTCCCACAGTATTTACATACATTCATAAGTTGGCCTCCTCTATTATGTATTTATATTCATGTTTATTATATTATTTTGCACTTCTTATGTTCTTTAAGATTTCAATGTTGCTTTTCTCAAAATCATTGAAATCACTTTCTTTAACATCACTTTTTACTCCCACATACCAAGTTTTATTTGAAAAATAATTTACCCATTCCTCATCACTAAATTTATAACCATGTTTAGCATAAATCTCATTTATTAATAATTGAATTTGATGTTTATTTAGCTTTGAAAAGTCTCCCTCAGCTAAATAGGTTTCGCTTAAAGCAGAACAAATATATTCATTATCTCTACACTTAAAATTGTATAAATTTGAAGACGCATTTGAAGATTCCTCTGTTAGTACACTTTCTTCATTCTTTTCTTCTTTTGCAACTTTACTATCTTTACTCTTCATAGTTTTATCATCTTTACTCTTATCACTCTTTGCAGAATCATCATTTTTACTTTCTACTTTATTACTAGTCTTATCCTCATGTTGAGTTATACTTTCAGTAGGTTTAGAATCATTAGGCTTGTTTGGCTTAGAAAAATATATGTATGATCCAGCAAAAACTGCTATAGCCGCTAAAATTGTTCCAATTATTATAAAAATATTATTTTTTCTACGACTAGATCTAATATTTTCTTCCTCTAAATCATCATTTTTCTGTGGCGATACAACCTTTGTTTGCTCCTTATAATCATTTCTTTCCCCAGAGGCAATATTGACTGGTGACATATTTACTTGAGTTACATCCCCTGATTCTTCTATAAAACCACCTTTATTATTCTTACTTTGCTTGTTTTGTGAAACACTAAAGCTTTGTCCACATTTTCTACAAAACTTACATCCATCTTTATTTTCACTTCCACACTTAGGGCAAAACACCTCGTAACACTCCTCTTCTATTTTATTCAATTTAATATGACAGTAACCTACTTTTTTTAATTTTACCAAGTAATATTATAGCATATTTTGTACAAAAATGTATGTAAAGTTGCATATTCCTACAAGTTACAGCTATATTTCTCTAGTTTCTATTAAGAATTGTTTTTTTTATTCGAAGTATTTAATACAACATAAAATAGGGGTGATATTATGGATAATAGTATTTTACTAGAATCTGGTACTGGTGAATTAGAAATACTAGAGTTTATCATAAATGATAAGCACTATGCTATAAATATCATAAAGGTTAGGGAAGTAATAGACATAGATAATTTAACAAAACTTCCTCAATCACATGAAGCTATAGCTGGATTAATACTATATAGAGAGGAAATATTAACTTTAGTAGATTTAAAATATATTGTGGACGGTAGGAAACAGGAATTTAATAAATCTAAAGTAATAATATGTGAATTTAATAAAATAAAAGTGGCTTTTAATCTAGACAGAATTGTAGGAATTCATAGAATCAAATGGGAACAAATAGTGAGACCAGATGATTTATCATCTAATTCATTAGTTACAGGAAATATAATATTCGAAGATAAAATAATACTTCTTTTAGATTTCGAAAAAATAGTTACTGACATAAATCCTAGCACAGGCATAAGTGCAGAAAAATTAGTTGATGTAAACTATAAAGATATGTCACATGTTAAAGTAGCATTAGCTGATGACTCTCCATTAATAAGAAAATTATTACATGACACATTAACCAAGGCAGGGTTCACAAATTTAAAATTCTTCAATAACGGAAAAGAAACTTACGATTATCTAATGGAACTTTCAGATAAAAAGAAAGATAAATTTATAGAAGATGTGCAGATACTTATAACAGATATTGAGATGCCCCAAATGGATGGTCATACACTTACTAGAAAAATTAAAGAAGATCCTATTTTAAGAGAGCTTCCAGTTGTAATATTCTCCTCTTTGATTACAGATAATTTAAAACACAAAGGAGAATCTGTAGGTGCTAATGCTCAATTAAGTAAACCTGAAATTGGTGACTTAATAGATGTAGTAATGAAACTTATGCAATAAAATGAACTTTCCCTCCACTTGCTTACACTGAAGTGGGGGCTTCTTAGTTAAAATATAAAAGGCCACATAGCTAAAGTATATTTTACTTTAACTATATGGCTTTCACTTTTACTTTTCAGCGCCAAGTGATTTTTTTTCAGTTACTAATTTATTATTAAATTTACTATTCCTTTTTTTAGAAACAAATGTATCATTAAAGAAATTACTTTTTTGTCCAAATCCATCTTCTACTTTTTCTAATCCATCGTTTTCAATCAGTGTGTTCTTATTAGAAAATAAATTAGTTCCAAGTCCTAACTTATCTCCTTTAATTTCTACACCCATACTTGATAAAATAGTTGGAAACATATCAAAATTAGAAAACTTCCTATTTTTCACTCTATCCGTTGTAACAGCTGAATTAAGTAATAAATTAAAAACTGTTCTATGATATGATTTATCAAAATCCTTAAAAAACTTCTTATCCATACTTAAATGATCTCCAGTAACTACAATAGTAGTATCTTTATAAAATGGCTGCTTTTGAATCCATTTTATAAATTTAACTGCTTCTTTTGTGGAATAAGCAATAGCATTTGCATATTGTGAATCATATTTTTTAGCTGCATTTTTAGATAAATATCCATCTGGGAAATGAGTGTCCGCTGTTTCCATAGTAAAGTTAAATGGCTTTCCTGTATTAGATAAGCGTGTTATTTCGTCTTTGGCATATTTATATAATTTGTCGTCTTCAAATCCCCACCATACTTTATAATCCTCTGGTATAAGTTTCTTCTTTTTTGCTGCTTTATAATCAAAAATATTAAAATTACCATGAGTAGTAAAGTAAGTAGTCAATCCACCAAAATCCGCATCTGCACCAAACATTATTGTTTGCTCATAACCTTGCGCATCTAAAATATCTCCAATACCCACAGCACCTGGTAAAAAAGTCCCTGATTTACCATAAGCGTTTCTTTGCATAGGAATTTTAAGTGGAAGTCCCATATCCATATTTATCATAGATGCAACTGACCAGCTAGAACCATAAGTTTGATATGGACCACCAAATTTATCAGAATGAGAAAAGTGAATTCCTTCTTTTGATAGTTCCGTTAGCTCCGGCATCAAATTTTCCTCCATATATCCGCCTAACTCCTTAGAAAGATATGAGTTTTCTATAGATTCTAAGTATATATGTATTAAGTTTCTCTTTTTAGCTGGAAAAGCCATAGGAACTGAACGCGGGTCTGAATAATTATCTTTAATGTAATTTGAATCAGAAACATATGCCTTATACACTTCCTGTAAGCGTAATTTTTTTACACTATATGATGCTCCTCCAACAAAAGAAACAATTGAAATTACAAAGGATATAATTTTTACTCCTTTACGACTTAATATTTTTCTATGGGTTTCCCCTTTCCTCAATAAAATCTCATAATGACCACCTATAAATATTGAAAATACAACTATACAAATTATACTACAAAGTACTGGTGACATGATTATTTCTTTAATCATGTTAGAGCTCGTCCCTTTAATTGGTGAATTAAAATTAAACAAAAACTGTTCTGGAGTTATTTCACCGAAGAAATTAATAAACCATGTTGAAAAGAATATGCACAGCATACCTATTGCAAAAAATAAAACTAATAGTACTTTATTAAGCACACTTTTCCAATTACTTCTACATTTCCATGGTACAAAAACAATTTTTGAGCTTCTAATACCTTTTATTAACAAGTATACTATTCCACATAACAATGTAAATGCTATATATTTAATAGAAAATGCACCTGTATATGTAGAAGATTTAAGTACATAGGATTTTCTAAGTAAAAATTTTAATATGCTTAATGATATTACATTAAATATCACAACACATGTTAATATCTTCTTTACAACAGATAAAACACCCGTATTCTTTTCAAAGAAAAAATAATCCATAAGACCTATTAAAATTCCTGTAATTAAATAACTTAATGTCTGCATAATTCCTCCTGAAAAATTTTAATTATATTTTTTAATAAAAATCCCCTATTTTAAATATATGCTGCAGTTCCCCATACTACTCACTTTTAAAATTTTATCATAAAATCTATAATGAAAAAGTAACAAACAAATAACATCATGTAGGAAAAGCTCAAATAAGTTGCTAGAACTGCCAATATTTATTACAAATTTAAACTAAATATACTACATCTTTACAAAATATATTTTTTGTAATACAATATAAAATATGGTAGTTAACTAATTGCAATATTGTCATTAGCTATTTTATTATCCATAAACTAAAAATTTAAAATATATGATTAGCAACCACGAAGGTTGATACTGTAATCGTAATTACAGCTTTCAATTTTTGTGGTTTTTTATTTTCATTAAATTTTATAAGAAAGAAGGAGAAACAAAATGAAAAAATTTAAATTAAGTGCTAGTATTACTTTTTTGATTTTAATTTGTTTTAGCATGACTGTACTAGCAGGAGTTCCTAATGGCATGGAAGTTATGTCCAGTAGAACTCAAGGAGAAAAACTAGTTCTAGAGGCTAGATATATGTTCGGTGGCACCGCAGAGATAAAAGATGTAGATGCCAATAACTATATGGATATTATCATAAAGGATGGAAACTACCTACTTGGTGAAGTAATGGAAAGCAAAGGTTACTTCAAATATGTTAGGGAACATGGAGAATTTATTCAGTTATCTACTCTAAATATAGCGGGAATCTCTCTTTCCAATGTAAATATATTTGATGCAAACTGCAATAGAGATATTTGCAACGCCTTTATAAAATTAGCCAACAAAAAACACCTTAATGAAGTTACCTTAAACTCTTTAAAAGGTAAATTTTTTAGAGGAAGCCTTAATGGTATTACTTATACCATCAGCTTTAAAGAAGATGACATTGCCACAACACCAATTGACATATTAAGAAAAACCATTAAATATGCCCAAACATTAAATTCAAAAGATTACTCATCAGAAGCCTATAAAGGCATTGAAAACGCTATCGTTGAAGGGGAAGCTGTAGCCAATAAAATAAACTCATCAGCAAATGATATAGAAAAAGCAATACACAATATTTGGGATGCCATAGAAAAAGCAAACTCATCTAAAGATAAAACTGAAGAATTAAAATCTATCTTATCAAAATTACCAGAAACAGAAGAAGCCGCAAGCAAAATGATTAGAAGCCAATTGCAACCTTTACTAGAAAACTATGAAACAAAAGTGAAGGAATCAGCAGTACCAACCAAAGAAATAAGAGAATTACCTAATTATAGTAGATTGGCAATCGCCAAGAGAAGAATGGCAGACATTGCTCATGGTAAAAAAGTCTATACAGGTAAAGTACATTTTACTTTACTTGTGTAGACTTTTGTTTGTTACATTTCTATCCAGATAGCAAATATCTATATTTGTTTTTTCTTAAAATTAAAATAATTTCATCTATATATTAGTTACCTATAAAGAAATATTCTTTTTCTTCGAAATATTTATTATACATTATTGCAATATATGCATAATATCCTGTTAATTTTCGGAAAATTCCAATAATTAAGTTTCTACTTATTATTAACATTTAATTAAATAATGATCTTTTTTAATTATTGCATACTATTAATAAATGATATACTTTTAATTCATTTACGTTATTAGTAAATTATATAAAAGAAGAGGGGATTAAGTTGCAAAAAAAATTCAAAAATCTTAAAATTTCAAACATCATAATTCTTTTAGCTTCTATAGCTACAATTTTCAGTTTATGCATTGGCCTTTTAGGAACCAAAGCTGCATCTAAAATTAATGACAATGTAACAACTATGTATGACGATGCACTATTAACAATTTCAAATGTATCAAAAATGAGAGAGAATTTTTTATACATAAGATTACACAGCGCCAATGCATTTGCAAATTATAATGAAAAATATTCACAACTTATAGACAAGTGTGATAAAGAAGTAATGAAAGAATATAAAGCATATACTTCTACACCATCAGATGAAACCGAAACAAAATATTTAAAAATATTTGAGGACAACTATAAAATTTATCTAGATACATCAAAACAATTCCTCATAAATGCTAAAGAAGGTAAACCTATCCCAAAAGAAGAAGACGAAAAATTAACGGTACTAGGAAATAAAATTGAAAAAGCTTTAGATGATTTACGTATATATGACACAGAATGGTCTGAAAGAGATAAAATAGAAAGTAATAAAGTATATAGTACAAACAGAACTACTCTAATTATAAGTTTAATATTATGTATTTCTATTTTTACCATATTGTCTGTGCTAACTGTAAGAGTTTTGAAAAGCTATTTAAAAGAAATAGATGACATTTTAAAAGAAATGTCCTATGGAAATTTAGATATAGAAATTAAATCTACAGGTAAAAATGAATTTGAACAAATGAAAAAATATATACAAAACACTGTAAATGGCTTTTCAAATATAATACGAGAAATAAAGGAAAAAAGTCAATTAATAAACACATCTTCTGAAAATTTAAGCGCTATTTCAGAGGAAATGGCATCCTCCTCCGAAAATGTATCCACTGCTATAAATGATGTAGCAAAAGGAACTGGAGAGCAGGCTGAAAACTTAGTTGATATAAGCACTATATTAAATGATTTTGGACATGCTATTAAAGAAATGACTAATAACTTAAATAATTTAAATTCTATTTCTAATGAAATAGAATCCACTGCAAGCGTAAGCAGTGACAAAATGAAAAACTTATATACATCTTTTGAATTTGTTGGAGAATCCTTTAGAAAATTTATATTTAAAATTGATGGTTTAGGAAATGAAATAACTAAAATTGATGAGATAACTTTACTCATAAATGCTATAGCTGAACAAACCAATTTATTAGCTTTAAATGCTGCTATAGAAGCTGCTCGTGCTGGGGAATCTGGAAGAGGATTTGCAGTAGTTGCAGATGAAATACGAAAACTTGCTGAACAAAGTAAGGAATCAGCTAATAATATAAGCAATCTCATAAGTCAAATATCAAAAGAAACTGAAAATATAATACATGATACCAATGATATAGATGAAAAGCTAAAAGATTCTTCTGAAGTAATAAATGACTCTCTCCTTTCCTTTAGAGACATTATTACCTCAATAGACAATGTAATTCCTAAAATAAATCACTTAAATAATTCTGCAATGACTATAGATAAAGAAAAAGATAATATATTTGATAAAGTAGAGGAAGCATCTTCTGTATCAGAAGAAGTATCTGCATCTTCCGAAGAAATTGCAGCCTCTTCTGAAGAAATGAACTCCTCTTCTCAAGAGGTTGCTAGAACTGCAAATGATTTAAGTGGTTTAACTTTAGAGCTTCAGGATAAAATAAACAAATTTAAAATAAAATAAAATCAAAAAAATAAAAAAGGCCACAGATTGAAGTATAGTTTACTTTAATCTGTGGTCTTGTATTCTTGTGTTCTATTATATTATTAATAAACTTTACAACAATATAATCCTACAAAAAAGATAATTGCCCCTTTCCATATGACTCCATATTTCTTTCAATAATATCCTCCTCTCCAGTTAATTCTCTATGCTTAACTTAATATGAACATAAATAAAACCACTGTACTTATATATGCTATCCTCTACACATGAATTCAATGGATTGTATAAATATAAAAAAGGCCACATGAATTGAAGTATGTTCTACTTTCATATTGATTATTAGACTTATCTTTATTTTAAATCATGCTTTCAGAAGTTGTAGAATATTTGTTATAAAAATATAAGTATGCTCCACTAAAAACAGCTATACAAGCTATAATTATTAAAAATATTATTATAACATTCTTTTTTCTCTCCCCAGATCTAGTATTTTCTTCCTCAAAATCATCATCATTTTTATCTGAAGGTATAACCTTTTTTTCCTCTTGATAGTCATCTCTTTCATTTGAAGTAACATTAGCTTGCGGCACTTTTACATGCGTTATATCCTCTACCTGAGTTACATTCTCTGATTTTCTTATAAAATCATCTTTGTTATTCTCCATTAGTATATTACGTATCTCACTCAAACTCTGCCCACACTTTTCACAAAATTTGCATTCATTTTCATTTTCACTCCCACATCTAGGACAAAACACCTTCATACCACTCCCTTTTATCTTATACTGTTCTGACCCTTTATGTATATTTTAACCAATTAATATTATGCATATTTTATGAAAAAATTAACAATTCCCTTTTTTCTAATTTACAAACTGTTTTTAGTAGTCAGATTTTAAATAGGCTTCACATTCATTCAGTTCTGCATTCTCTCTATATTTTTTTACCTTAGTTTTCAATTTGACCATTTTTTACATTCCCCTGTAATCAAGAACACAAAATATAATACTTCTTAATATAGTGAGAACAGTTATTCTTAATTATTACCAATTGTATGAATTTTACACATATGATTTGCTTTATTTTCTTTATGAAAATCTAAATAAACCTAAATGTACATAAAAAAAGACCACATAGATTAAAATATAGTTTACTTTATCTATATGATCTTGTTTCTTATTGCATTGTTGGTAAAACTTACTCACATGGGGTACTGCCAAAAAAAAGCTATACTTCTGCAGTACAAATATCTTTTTTGCCTATCACAATAACAAGAGCTGTCTTTAAGCCATCTTCTCCAAGTTGTTCTTTAACCATTTTGCTTTCTGCATAACCCTTAAGTTGATTTAATCCCTCTTCTTTTACTTTTTCTAGGGTGTTTCTCTCACTTTCCTTTATATATTTTAATTCTATAATCCACTGAAATTTTGTTATATCTTTAAATTGAATTTTTCTCTTAAGCATTATATCTACATAGCCTTTGTTGTTTTCCGCTTCACTTTGTATGAAATAAGTGCCATCTATGCCTAAAAGGGTTAAAAACATCATTTTAATGTGCTTTTCATCCATTTGCATTAAATCTCTATTGGATAAATCCTCTAGTATTTTACTTATAATTTCCACCAAAGGTTCTATGTTTCCATAAGCTCTCATTTCAGTTATTGCATCTCTAACATCTTTTATTTGTATATTATATTCTAAGTTCATCCTTTGGAAATACTGTTCCCAATAAATTGTTTTTATCACGTAATTAGGTACTTTAAGTATAGTACCACTAAGTCCTTGACCCTTTATTGTAAGCATACCTAAATAAAACAATAGGGATTTGAAATTTTCACTTACACTATACATAGTATGAATATTAAATCTATCCACTAGCATAGTAGAGGTTTCTCCTTTATTCATTATTTCCTCTAAAGCTCCCCTATCATTAAAATTATAAGCCAGCTGATTAACTCTTCCATAATCCGTTTTTACATTATTGTCTATCATCTCTTTTGGATAACGATTATACATCAAATAATTATCTAAAAAATACATGGACATATCTGGATTAAAAACTGATTTACTATTTTCATTAAATTTATATCCATCATAATAAGTAGTCATATCAGTACATATTTTTTCTCTAAGCTCTGTATCCTTTATATTTACTTCGTCCATAATCCATGATAATTCTTCCCTTGTAAATCCCATCATGGCATTAAGATTTTCATCTAATGTATAATTTCTAGTTATATTAAATCCACTAGTTAAATCATCCAGCATTATAGGACTTACACCAGTCATAAATATTCTATTAAAATTATTCATAGTTGCATCTTTCAAAGCTTTATAAAACACTTTAACAAAACCTTCACCATGGAGAATACTTTCATAGGTGTTTTGTTTTCCTCCTGTGATTAGTTCATTGGCAAAATTATCATATTCATCTATTAAAACAAATACGGGCATTTTTATTTTATTAGCTAAAATTGATATATATTTAACTGCTACTTCTGCACTTTTCATTTCCTTTGAAATATTTTTATCCTCAAATAGGTATGAATAATTATCTATAAATTCTTGTACTGATAAATTAACAATTTTATTAAAACTATTTCTTAACTCTTCTTCCCCATGACCTGCATCAATACCAGCAAAACTAATTTTCCAAATAAGAAACTTATTTTTCTCTTCTGTAGGATTTTTTCCTATATATAAATCCCCAAATAACTCCTGAAATTTATCTTTTTTATTTATATCATAATAATTTTCTAACATAGATATAAATAAACTCTTTCCAAACCTTCTTGGCCTTATAAAAAACTGATAAGGAGCATATCTATCTAAAATTTCTATATATGAAGTTTTATCTACATATAGATAGTTTTTTTCTCTTAAAACCTGAAAATTAGAAATACCATAAGGTNTTAAATAATTATCTAAAAAATACATGGACATATCTGGATTAAAAACTGATTTACTATTTTCATTAAATTTATATCCATCATAATAAGTAGTCATATCAGTACATATTTTTTCTCTAAGCTCTGTATCCTTTATATTTACTTCGTCCATAATCCATGATAATTCTTCCCTTGTAAATCCNCTTAAATCACCTTTTATGTTTTCACTATATTTTTATTATTTTTATATTATTTCTATATTTCTGTATTATTTTTATATGATGTTTTAAATATTGATTCCATGACTATCTTTGTAGGCACTTGCATTATTCTATCTTTTCTTATTGGTATTACTAATGGTCTTTTACTAGCATCTTTCTTATATATACTCCACCCAATCTTCTAATCTACTTTTCATAAGTATTTTCATTGGTACATCTATTTTTGCCACTAAAACTTCACTTCTTCATTATTTATATTTTACCATATTGGCACCTTAAATAAACCATATACTTTCTCTTTGCATATATAATATTTTTCATTATTGCCACTTCTACAAATTTTACACACATAATTTGTTTTATTTTCTTTATACAAATAGAAATGAAGGTAAAAAGACCACATAGATTAAAGTCTCCTATAGGCTACTTCATCTATGTGGTCTTGTATTTTTATTATATTATTAATAAAAATTGAACGAACGGGGTACTTCTTATTTACCGAATGCTTTTTTTGCTTCATCTAATTCTTCTCTAGCTTTTTTTTCTGCGTCACTTAATGCTTTTTTTGTATCTTTATTTCCTGATATTATTTCATTTAATGCCTTAGCCATATTATCGTGTATAGCATATCCATTTAATACTTTAGGATCACAGTAACCATATTCAAATTCCTTAGATGCTTCCCCTTTGGCTGGATTTTCTTTTTCTACATAAGCCTTAAATTCTTGTGAATTTATAACTGAATTTCTAAGTGGTAAATATCCTGACTTCGTAGCCCATTTTAACTGTGATTCTTTTTCCATAAAGAATTTTAAATATTCAAAAGCTGCTAGTTTTTCTTCTGATGAAGGAGTATTAAATATCGCCACATCTGTACCTGAAAATAATGCTGCTTTTTTCTTTCCTTCTGGTAATACCGCTGTTTTAAAGTTTACGTTATTTCCTTTACAAGCCTTTATTATATCTGGTAGTGCGGATATAGAAGAGATACCCATTGCTGCTTCTCCTCTACTAAAAGCACCTGTCATGTATTTTTCTTCATTATCTACTTTTGCATAACCGTCTTTAATTAATCCTGATAAGAAATCAAAAGCTGCTACACCTTCTTCTGAATTAAAAAGAAGTTGGTCTTTTTCTTCATTTATTAAATGTCCACCAGCTTGTTCCACCCAAAAGCTTGAATCTATACCTACAGATTTGTTTAATCCAAATCCGTATATGTCATTTTTTCCATCTCCATTAGTATCTAAAGTTAATTTTTTAGATGCTTCTTTTAATTCATCCCAATTAGTTGGAACTTCTACATTATGTTTTTTTAATAAATCTTCGTTATAGAAAAGAAGATATGTACCTTTATTAAATGGAAGTGAATAATGTTTTCCATTCCACATTCCGTTATCTCTTATAAACTGTGGTATATCATTCCATACTTCTTTATCAAATCCTACTTTTTCATTTTCTATATATGGATTTAGGTTTTCCACTAAATCATTCATAACATAAGCTGTTAATCTATTTGGATATATCATAGTCAATGCTGGTAATTTTTTAGATTTTGCAGCACCATCTAATTTTGAGAATAATTCTTTATAATGTCCTTGATACACCAAATTTACTGTTATTTTCCCTTCATTTTTCTTGTTAAAATCCTCTGTTATTTCCTTAAGTGCCGCTTCATTGTCACCGTTCATTGCATGCCAAAATTCGATAGTAACAGGATCTTTTATTTCTGTTGCTATTGATACTTTCTCTTCTTTATTTTTTGCTGCATCCTCTTGCTTATTACCACAAGCTGCTAATCCCAAGGTTAGAGTACAAGCTGCGATAATAGCTGTCAATTTTTTAAACTTCATTTTGCTACCTCCTATTTAGTTGTATATATTTTTTTATATAAATTTTATTGATATACATAATAAATTAATCACTGAACTCTCACACATAAAGTTTAAACTCTCCATTAGATTAATAAGGGTCTTTAATTTAAAAAACTCTTTGAGTTTTATCCTTAACTCTTACTTCTCAACTCTTACCTATTACTTATTTTATGAATATTACCTATTACTTACCTGGAAATTTCAATTATAGTTAGTTTCTAAAAGAACTTTATTCTTCCCTTAAAATTTTGATTTTAACCTTTTATTCCAGATTTAGTCATACCTGATATAATGTATTTCTGCAATACAAAATACACTATAATTATTGGAATTATTATCATGGTAACTGCTGCCATTAATAAATGATAATCAGCCCCTGCTTCTGAGGTAAATGTCATAAGTCCAACTGGAAGTGTTCGCATATTTGGCACATTTGTCACAATAAGTGGCCACAAAAATTCATTCCAGCTATTTATAATCCTTAATAAGGCTATAGTTATCAAGGCCGGTTTGGCTATTGGAACCATTATCCTCCACAAAAACTTAAAGTCACTGCATCCATCTAATTTAGCTGCACTATAGAGTATCTCTGGTATACCTAAGAAAAATTGTCTAAGTAAAAATATAGAAAATACACTTACAGTCCATGGTACAATAAGCCCTTTATAGGTATTCATCCATCCTATTTTAGATATAGTTATATAATTAGGTATTAATATAACCTCTCCCGGTATCATCATGGTTCCAATAAATATGGAGAATATTATATCTCTTCCCCAAAACTTAACCCTAGAAAAAGCAAAGGCTGCCAAAACAGTAGTGACAACAGTGCCTAAGGTTATTCCTAAAGTTATAAGTACACTGTTTAAAAAATATCTTAATAAAGGTATTTTATTTTGAACTTCTACATAATTTTCCCCATAATTTTAGATGGTATCCATTTAGGTGGCATCAAAAATACTTCATTAAAAGGCTTTAATGATGTACTTATCATCCAAATAAAAGGTATTACAGTGATAATGCACCCTAGTATTAATACCATATAAATGAAAGATTTCTTTAAAATATTTTTTATCATAATACAATCTCCCTATAAAATACGGTTCAAATTTATAAATTAATGATATTCTACTTTTTTCTTACCTATATAAAATTGAACTAAATTAAATAAACTTATTATTATAAATAAAATAAATACCGCTGCAGACGCAATACCATATTGATATTGGTTATAAAATTTGTTGTATATGTAATAAACCATTGTAAGACAACTATTTAAAGGTCCTGGCTGCTTGTCAAACAATGCAAACACCTCACCAAATACCTTAAACGAACTTATCAATGTCATGATACACACAAAAAATATAGTTGGCGATAAAAGTGGTATAGTTATATTTTTGATTCTTTGCCACTTACCAGCTCCATCTATCTTAGCAGCAAAATTATATTGTTCATCTATATTTTGAAGACCTGCTAAAAATATAACTATATTATATCCAAGACTTTTCCATACACTTAATATAATTAAACTAGTTTAAATTTTATAGTTAAATTATCTATTTTTAAATTCACTTTATCACCATCCTAAAGCAAAGCCTTGTATATATCCTCTATATTATTTTCATCTAGACCCATAATATTTATATTTAAATGTTTTTTTTCTAACATTTTTTTGATTTCTTCAATAAATATTCCTTCTTCATTTGACATACTTATGCTATCAATAACACTTTGAAGTTCTTCATTAGAAGAAAGCTCTCCACCCCACTTACCAACACAGGTTCTATTTACACCACAAGATGGACTCCCATCTATTCCTATAATACCCAATATTTCATAACCATTATTTTTATATTCCTCTATTTGTTCTAAATATATAGAGAACAATTTCTTACAGTGATTTCTAAAATGTGGTGTATCAAACTGATTCTTAACATGTCCCCATCTATTAACTCCATAACAAGTTACTTCTGGACAAGGAAGCTGTACAATAGAAATGTTGTTATCAACAAGCATTTTTAACAACTGTTTCTTTTTTTCATCTCTTTCTAAATTATTTTTTTCTCCATGATATTTCACCTTAGAACTTTTATTTAATATACAATGTGCTAACAATACTACCTTTTCTTTCATTACTTTCCCCTTCCATGTCATTTGCTTTTAAATTCATATTTATTCATAAGATTTTATAATCCGTAGTAAATTACATTTTATAATATAAAAAAACAAATTTCTAATACATATATTAAATACATTAATATTCATATATTGGAATTTTAAATATATCAAAGGTATAATATGGTTAATAAAAATTACACCCCCTAAAAAGCTATAAAATCAATACCTTCAACGACTATACTCAAAGGAAATATGCTTTTACTAAGCTAGAAAAGGCACTACTGTGTAATACTAGTTACGAGTATGGGAAGATTTTAGAATAAGGAATTATTTAACTGGCATAAAAAAAGCCACAAAAAAAGACCGCATAGATTAAAATATAGTTTACTTCATCTATGTAGTCTTGTGTTTTTGTTTGTTGTATTATTGGTGAAAATCAACCTATAGGAGTGCTACCAAAAAAGGCTATACTTCTACAGTATAAATATCTTTTTTACCTACCACAATAATAAGAGCTGTCTTTAAGCCATCTTCTCCAAGTTGTTCTTTAACCATTTTGCTTTCTGCATAACCCTTAAGCTGGTTTAATCCCTCTTCTTTTACTTTCTCTAGGGTGTTTCTTTCACTTTCCTTTATATATTTTAATTCTATAATCCACTGAAATTTTGTTATATCTTTAAATTGAATTTTTCTCTTAAGCATTATATCTACATAGCCTTTGTTGTTTTCCGCTTCACTTTGTATGAAATAAGTGCCATCTATGCCTAAAAGGGTTAAAAACATCATTTTAATGTGCTTTTCATCCATTTGCATTAAATCTCTATTGGATAAATCCTCTAGTATTTTACTTATAATTTCCACCAAAGGTTCTATGTTTCCATAAGCTCTCATTTCAGTTATTGCATCTCTAACATCTTTTATTTGTATATTATATTCTAAGTTCATCCTTTGGAAATACTGTTCCCAATAAATTGTTTTTATCACGTAATTAGGTACTTTAAGTATAGTACCACTAAGTCCTTGACCCTTTATTGTAAGCATACCTAAATAAAACAATAGGGATTTGAAATTTTCACTTACACTATACATAGTATGAATATTAAATCTATCCACTAGCATAGTAGAGGTTTCTCCTTTATTCATTATTTCCTCTAAAGCTCCCCTATCATTAAAATTATAAGCCAGCTGATTAACTCTTCCATAATCCGTTTTTACATTATTGTCTATCATCTCTTTTGGATAACGATTATACATCAAATAATTATCTAAAAAATACATGGACATATCTGGATTAAAAACTGATTTACTATTTTCATTAAATTTATATCCATCATAATAAGTAGTCATATCAGTACATATTTTTTCTCTAAGCTCTGTATCCTTTATATTTACTTCGTCCATAATCCATGATAATTCTTCCCTTGTAAATCCCATCATGGCATTAAGATTTTCATCTAATGTATAATTTCTAGTTATATTAAATCCACTAGTTAAATCATCCAGCATTATAGGACTTACACCTGTCATAAATATCCTGTTAAAATTATCCATGGTTGCATCCTTTAAAGCCTTATAGAACACCTTAACAAATCCTTCACCATGAAGAATACTTTCATAAGTACTTTGTTTTCCTCCTGTGATTAGTTCATTGGCAAAATTATCATATTCGTCTATTAAAACAAATACGGGCATCTTTATTTTACTAGCTAACAGGGATATATATTGAACTATTACTTCAGCACTGTTTACCTTTTTTGGAATAATACTATCTCCTAATAAATCTGAATACTGGTTTACAAATTTCGTTGCAGAAACAATAACTTTTGAATTAAAACTATTTCTTAACTCTTCTTCACCATGACCTGCATCTATTCCAGCAAAACTAATTTTCCAAATAAGGAACTTATTTTTCTCTTCTGTAGGATTTTTTCCTATATATAAATCCCCAAATAATTCCTGAAATTTATCTTTTTTATTTATATCATAATAATTTTCTAACATAGATATAAATAAACTCTTTCCAAACCTTCTTGGCCTTATAAAAAACTGATAAGGAGCATATCTATCTAAAATTTCTATATATGAAGTTTTATCTACATATAGATAGTTTTTTTCTCTTAAAACCTGAAAATTAGAAATACCATAAGGTATTCTTTTCATAATTCTACTCACACTCCTAACTTTGTTGTGTTTATTTAAATTATTTTTTATATTTTCACTATTTTTGTATTATTTTTATATTATGCTTCACCCAATGTTTTAATCTACTTTGCATAAGTCTTTTCATTGATACATCCATTTTTGACACTAAACCTTATTTCTCCTTATTTATATTTTACCATATTGACAACTTAAATAAACAATATACTTACTCTTTGAATATATAATATTTTTGAATTATTACCGGTTATGTAAATTCTACGCATTATTGGCTTTGTTTTTTATTGAATTTTTTCCAAAACATTTTTATTTATACTCTAACAAAATATATCGCTCGCTACCATTTTCATTTATCTTTTTAACCTTTGCTCTAACCATTTCTATTTTATCTCCGTCAAACTTATCTTTGTAGATTTTTTCTGCATTATCAAAATTTAATGAATAATAATCGTAATCCAAATCAATTTTTTGATTATATTCATTAGTATGATAATTTTTAGCATATATATAATATTGGTTATTTCCTATATCCTCCATTTTGTAAACAACAGAGTAATCTATCGGACACTCGCCATCGCCGTGCATTTTGTAATAATATCCATTTTTATATTCATATATATCATTATAAGCCTTTTGTATTGATTGATGTTTAATACTATTTATATTAAAATATTTTTTCACTGCATATTCAATATAGTCCTTTTTAAGTTTATCGTGAAGATTCTCAAATTCAAAATAATTAGCTCCTTTTGAAAAGATTCCTCTGTAATGGTTTCTATAATTATGCCAAAAACCAAATAGTATTAGTTGTTCATTAGATATCTTACCTTCCGCAAATTTCATATCATATGGAATCTCCGCAAAATTACTCATAAAAATATTAAACTTTCTTTGCAATTCTTGATTAAGAATTATCTCCTTGTTTTTTACATTATACTTATAGGTTATTTCATTACTTATATTATTTTTGTTGTTAATAACCATAACTCTTAAAGTTATGCTACCATTTTTACTTAATTTAATCTTTTCATTATATTTTTGCGAATTTTTATTTGGATTCGTGCCATCCATTGTATAATATATACTACAATTCTCAGGTGCATTTATTGTTATATAATCACCAAAGTGCATTTCTCCGCCCTTAGGGTTAACATTTATTACTAACGTTTTTCTAATTTCTTTTTCTGATTCATCTATAAGTCTTTCAACCCTTTTATCCTTAGTTAAATTATAGTATTTTTTTACTGTTGTATAGGCATCTTCTATTCTATTACCTCTCTTATATAAATTATAAAGTTCAATATTAGCTTCATAGTAATCCGGCTTATTATTTATTACACTAACAAGTTCTTTTTCAGCCTCATTATAATTATTCATTTTAATATAAGATTTAGCTAAGCCAAACTTAGCTTCTATGCCTAGTTTACTATCATTCTCCAATTTCTTAAATATATCAATTGCTTTAGAAGTTTGTCCATTATTCAAATATTCATTAGCCTTGCTCAAACTTCTTTTATTGCTACCACTAAATAATAAAATTAAAATAGCAATCAGACTTATTATAAAAACTAAAACTCCAATAATCTTTTTATTCATATACATTCTTCCTTTACATTAGTATTTATGCATAAAATCATTATATCAAATTATTACATTTGCATATAATAATTATTCTTTATATTAATTTACATAATTTAAAATACAATAAAAACATTGAGTCTCCTAAGAAAAACTCAATGTCTTGGTTTAATATTTTTATCTGAGGCCTAATTCCCAAACTTTCTAGTAATATTACATTTTATCTATATTATACATATCATACCTTAATTATACATTAACGCACTTTTATTTACAAGAAAACTTATGTATTCAATTTAAAAAATGAACTCCTGGGGTGGTAGTCAGTCTTTGTCACATCTAATACGACATGCCCGGTCTTCTGCAATACGACATCTGCGTTCACCATAATAAATACAAGGGAATAAATAAAAACTAAGTATATTTATAGTAATTCTTAATCAATTAGTTTTTAAGATATAACTTTTTTGATACACATTTTAAATGCGAATTTTTAATATAACTTTCTATTACATAATATAAACTAATTTCTCTAAAATAATAAAAAAACTTAAAAATTGAAGTGGAATTATATTCAAAAATACATATCTAGTTATTAGAAGGACAAACTCTAAGCTTTAAGCCTTAGACTTTAATAAAATAACTGGAGGTACTGAATATGAGCTTTATATCAATTGATTCTGAGATTTTAAATACTAATATAGATGGACAAGCTTTAAAACTATACTGCCTATTAGAAAGCTACTGCTACGGAGATAAAAAAGATTGTTTTCCATCTCAAAATACTCTAGCTACTAGAATGAATAAAAGCATAAGAACAATACAGAGATACCTAAAAACTCTAAAAAATCTAGGCCTTGTTATAATAAAAAGACGTGGCTCTACCAGCAATCTGTACATATTGCCAAAGAAACTTAATAAAAAAGTACAGGAAACTGCTCAAAAAATACAAAAAAAATGCAGCGATTTTAGGGCTGCATTAAAAACTAGAAAAAGTAATGCTAATAAATCATCTATGAATATTCACAACACTGATTATAATATTAGTAATAATACCAATAGTTGCAGTAATAACTCTTATAGTAACTACAGTAATATCCGTAATAACGGCCATAGCAATACCTTCAAAAATCACAAAAAAAGCTATAAAACCAATACCTTCAACGATTATACTCAAAGAAAATATGATTTTAGTAAGCTAGAAAAGGCACTACTGGGTAATGCTAGTTTTGAGTATGAGGAGGTTTTGGAGTAGATTGAATTATTAAAATTTACATCCCAGGGGCGCTACCAGAAAAAGATTGGGGCTAAACAAAAGACTTTTTGGGGTTGCCATCAGTCCTGCAAAATAAAAAGCTCCCAAGGTAATACACATCTCCTGCGATGGCTTCATCTATTTTTTCACTCTCAATAATTTTCTCTTTTACTTTTCCTATATACATAAAATTATACCCTAGGGGTGCTGACAAAAAAAGAATAGAGCGGAGGAGAAGACTTTTTTTGTTTGCTAGCTACCTGTTCTAGAGTGTTTGGACTTTTCCTCGAAAAATTTTTATTTTTCCCTGCAATTCCATCAATGATAATTTTTCTAGAATGTCTACTCTGGTATTATTTATAATAGTTTTTAGTTCATCTATGGTTTTAGGTTCTTTATGTATGGAATTTAATATTAATTTTTCTATAGAATCTATTTTAAAACTATTAGTAGCTTGTACTTGATTATTTTGTTCATAGTTTTCAATTTTTTTAATAGACTTATCCAGCAATTGCCTTGGGGAAATATATATTTTTGAGCCATTTAATATTAATTCATTGCTTCCTATACTTTCTTTTGAAAAAATATTATCAGGTGCAGCAAATACTTGTCTACCATATTTTTTAGCAAATTCTGCTGTTATAAGAGACCCACTGCTACGGCTAGCTTCTATTACTAGAAGTTTCTTGCTAAAGGCACTAATTAGTCTATTTCTTTTTGGAAAATTTTTAGCATCTGGCTCGGTACCTGGAGGATACTCGGACACCACTGCTCCTATTTCTATAATCTTCTCCATAAGTTTTTTATGCTCTTTAGGGTAAACTACATCAACACCGCATCCTAAAAATGCCATAGTATATCCCCCTAAATTTATACAAGCTGTATGAGAATAGCCATCTATTCCTTTTGCCATACCACTTATAACAGTTATGTTATTCGCACATAAAAATTCAGCTGCTTCTTTAGCTATTCTTTTCCCATAATCAGTACATCTTCTAGAGCCAACTATACCTACACCTAAAGGATTTTTTCTAATATTGCCCAAATAGTATAAAAGATTGGGGGAATCTTTAAGTTTCTTAACTTCTATTGGATATAACTCATCATTTATATTAAGTATCTTTATACCATTAATAATACATTTTTTTATTATAAAATCTGCTCTACTCATAGTTTCATCTTTAGACTCTACTATAGTTTTAGCAATTTTGTCACCTACTCCCCCTACGCTAATTAGCTCATGATAGGAAGCTTTAAATATATTTTCTGGTACGTTAAACTTTTCTAAAAGTTTCTTACCCATAACTGGACCTATACCCTTTATTTCACTCAACCATATCCAATATACATTCATTTCTATTTAAGACTCTCCTTTACACCACCATCATATTGGCTTGCTCCTTATCAAATTCTCTACAAATAAGCGCTTTTGCCACATGCTTCTTTAAAATATTTTCTGTTCCATCCATATCTGCAAAAGTTCTTGCTACTTTTAAAAACTTATGAAAAGTTCTTGCGCTATATTTGAATCTGTCATAAGCCATTTGAAGCAAATTAATACACTCATTGTTTAATACACAAAATTCCTTAATCATAGAAGGTGTCATTTGAGCATTACAATTTACTCCTTCTAAATTTTTAAATCTAACCATTTGCATTTTCCTAGTTCTCTCAACTATTTCTCTGATTTTCTGAGAGGATATACCTTTTTCATACTTAGAAAGCTTCATAAACTCTACTGGTTGAACATTTTTCTGTATATCTATTCTATCTAATATGGGCCCTGAAAGCTTTTGCCTATACTTTAACACCTCATAATCAGTACAATGACACCTATCTTCCCCATAGTAACCACAGGGACATGGGTTCATTGCCGAAACCAACATAAAATTTGCTGGATAAGTATTTGTAAACCTAACCCTAGAAATAGTAACCTTATTATCCTCCAATGGCTGTCTTAAAGCATCTAAAGTGCCTTTATTGAACTCTGCTATTTCATCTAAAAAAAGCACTCCATTGTGAGCAAGAGATATTTCACCGGGCATGGCATTATTGCCTCCCCCTATAAGAGAATTAGTTGAAGCATTATGATGTGGCGCTCTAAAAGGTCTTTCTGTTATAAGTCTGCCTCTGTTTTTTAAAAGCCCCGCTACACTATAAATTTTAGTTACTTCTAAAGCCTCTTCTTCTGTCATAGCCGGCAATATAGTTGGAATTCGCTTTGCAATCATAGATTTACCACATCCTGGTGAACCAGAAAGCAGTATATTGTGCCCTCCTGCTGCAGCTACTGTTATAAATTCTATGGCTTCATCCTGCCCTTGAACATCCTCAAAATCAATAAAATATTTTCTTCTGACCACATGATCATCTTTAAAATTTTCTACATTTTCATAAGTATTAGTTCCCTCAATAAATTCTACTACTTCCTTCAAATTTTCAAATCCAAATATATTTATACCATTTACAAGTGAAGCCTCCTTTAGATTTCGCTTTGGAACTATTAGATTAGTGATTCCTCTTTTCTTTGCCTCAATAACCATAGGCAGTACACCACTGCATGGTCTTAAGTCTGCATTCAATGATAATTCTCCTATAAATCCAAAGATGGACAAATCCCCTGTGCACAACTGTTTAGATTGTATAAGAAGACCTATAGCCATACCTAAATCAAAGTGCGAACCGCTTTTTTTCACGTCACAGGGCGAAAGATTCACTACTATTTTCATTTTAGGGAATTCATATTTCGAATGAACAACAGCTGCTTCTAATCTTTCCCTCGCTTCCTTTATGGCAGTGTCACCTAAGCCTACAATAGAAACAGCTGGTTTACCGTAAATAGTGTCCGTTTCTATTTTAACTGTATATGCATCTATTCCACTTATGGCAAAACTATTTACAACTGAAGCCAAAGATTTCATCTCCTTTTCCTTAAAATTAAACTATGATCAATTTCATAATGCATCCATCATGCATCAATTTTAACTTTTATACCACTTTCCACAAAGTTCTTATATAACTCTCTTTTATCTGCTTCCTTGTAATAACAAAGAATTTTGTCAGAACATATAATTTTTTCTTTTTTTTCACCTATATACATGCTGTAGCTACTCCACTGATACTCCTCTGGCTTTTGAACCATATTAGCTTTCAATGGGTTTAAATGAATATATCTGCTAGCCTCAAGCATTTGGACATCTGTTTCTATAAACTGTGGATGATACCTGTCTTGAAATAAGTGGCCTATGTAATTATATTTTTTATTAAAATATTTTGCATACATGGCATTTACCCTCCCTATAAATTTACCTGGTGGTTTATCCTTTGTTTCTATTAATATGTGTACATGGTTATCCATCAAACAATAGCAAATTATCTTATATCCATCATATTTAAAGTGGTCTAGTGCCTCTTCTATCAATATTAAATAGTATTGAAAATCTTCTCCATCTCTAAATATATCATTTCTATGGTTGCCTCTTGCAGTTATATGGCAGCTGCTTCCGGGAAACCAAGGTACTTTTGGTGTAGGCAAAACAGCACCCTCCTTTTTCATCACTATTCTTGATTATGACCATTTCTATAAATTTTACACATTAATTTGCTTTATTTTATTTATAAAAACTTGAATAAAGGGAAATTAGCATAAAAAAACACATAGATTAAAGTTTAGTTTACTTTATCTATGTGTTTTGTTTTTTATTGAATTATTGGTAAAATTTATACCCCAGGGGTGCTGACAAAAAAAGGATGTAGCGGAGCGGAAGACTTTAAAACTTTTTTCATATTTTAATTAAAAATTAATAAACATTTAAATTTGAAATTGTTCAATAATAATAATATATACATGATATAATAATAAAAAAGGAGGTTGAAGCTAATGGAATTAAGAAAAAATAATGCTGTAGTTATACCAGAGGATATACTTCCATTATTAGATGACTTAGCTCACGGTGATTCCCTAGATGAAAATGTACGAATATCTATAGCAATAAGTTTATTTGTTGCTAAAAGTGTTTCCTTAGCTAGAGCGGCAGAAATTGCTAGACTTTCACTAAATGATTTTATATATATACTTAATTTCAAAAATATTCCTTGGGGTGAATACACAGATGAAGATATAAAAGAAGATGAAATGGCAATAAAGGATATACTAAAGGAGTATAACAAAAATGACTAAAATCGTGTGCAATTCCAGTCCCATTATAGGCTTAAGTATAATTAATAAATTAAATTTATTATGGGAAATTTTTAACCAAGTATATATAACTGAAGAGGTATATATAGAGATTACTCAAAACAATGAATTCAAACATTATGGACAAGAGGAACTTAAAAAGGCCGTTAATGAGGGAAAAATAACAGTTTATAAGATAAAAAATAATAAAATAGTAGAATCAATGATTGGAAGATTACATCGTGGAGAATTAGAGGTAATACAGGCTGCTAAAGAATTAAATATTAATAAAGTTATTATTGATGATAGATCTGCTAGAAATAGAGCCAAAGACATGTTGCTTAAACCTATAGGAATCATAGGAATTCTACAATTAGCAAAGAAATTAGGAAAAATTGCTGAAATCAAGTTATATTTAGATATACTTATTGAAGAAGGTTATAGGATTTCAAAAAGATTATATTTAGAATCTTTAAAAATTGCTTGTGAGGAAGAAAAAATTTTTGAAAACAAATAATAAAACTTGAATTATATTTACTGTCTTTTATATAGTGAAGATATTTACCCAGAATTTCCTCTGTTAATATTTGAAAATATATTATATAATTATTGGAGAAAACTACACCCAGGGGTGCTGACAAAAAAAGGCTGCAGCGGAGCGGAAGACTTTTTTTGTTTGCTAATTTTGGATAACCAGATACCAGTCTCCTAGAGATTAACAGGTATTTTTTCAAATAATATCAATAGCATAAAAAACACATAGATTAAAGTTTAGTTTGCTTTATTCATGTGTTTTTGTTTTTTTATTGAATTATTGGTAAAAATTACACCCCAGGGGTGCTGACAAAAAAAGGATGTAGCGAAGCGGAGGACTTTTTTTGTTTGCTACTAATGCAAACATACATATTTCATTGGTTAGAAAAGAACTATAGTAATCACTTTTATAACATCTAACTACCTCTTCTCCCAAGCAGATATCGCTAACCATGCAAAGCTTATACTCATTAAAAAAATATTGTTGATTTCTTTTAGATTTATATTACTGATATTGAAAAAAAGGTGATATAATTTCTTTATTTTTTAGTATAAATTTTTTAACTTTTTCTTTTTTATTTGTGTCTATTTCTAATTTTATATTGTTGTCCCGGAGGTATTCGTTTAACTTTAAAGACCTTATTACATAACTATCTTCTAATTTACCTACTTTAATACTTTCAAAATCTGATGATTTTTTTGTATATATTTTACATATCCAAGTTTAAATGCCAAATTTTCCTTAATAATAGTTTCTTTCTTAGTAATTTCTATTTCTTCATCATAACCGGTAAAACTTTTGATATCCTTAAATTTTCCTATAGCTTCCCATATAACATTGAATAAAGAAAAGATAAATATAATTAATACAAAGAGATTTGTTAGATCAATGTCGATAGAGCCTATGTTATTATTAATTGCAGTTATTAAGGATATTACAAATATAGATAAATTAATTATTAAGCTAATACCTTCTCTTTTCTTTAAAAAAAATAAATATTTATAGAAATTTACAATCATTTTAAATTTCTTATTTTTCATTAAACCACCCCACTATTCTAAGAAACTGCAATATTTTGTTTATTGAAAACATAATATATAAATTATTTATTTTGGTTCTTTTAACTTTTTTCCCATATTTAATCCTTTTTTAGTTATATTCTACATAATTGTTTTAATTCCTTTTACCAATTCTACAAATTTTACACATATAAATTTCTATATTTTCTACATGAAATCTAAATGAACGTAAAAAACACATAGATTAAAGTACATTTTAATAGTTTACTTTATCTATGCGTTTTTGTTTTTTATTGCATTATCGGTAAGAATTACATCACAGGGGTACTTACAAAAAAAGGATGTAGCAGAGCGGAAGACTTTTTTGTTTGCTATGAAGTTTAAATCCATAGTAAATTTCTTTTTTTGATGCACATCTGCCGTAGGCGGCTACGCCTCTAAAGGTCTTATGAAAATGTGCTCTTCCAAACTTACATGCATAAATAGGCATACTGTCTACAATACGATGGTTATCATACTGTATGCAAAGAATTTCGCTAAGTTTTTTTCTAATACTTTCTATAACTTTGAAAAGCGCTCTTCGAGTTCTATTAAATCGAGTGCGACATGAGAAATTAGGGAATAACTTCCTAAGATTCTTTTTACAATAGCCAATCCAAGCATTTTCTGAGTCTATTGTTAAAAGTTCTCCAACTAATGCTATAGTAATTATTTCACTATCATGCATTATTGCAGTATTAACATTTTTTCTGTTCTTTACAGAGTCAGGTGTTATTTCTTGATAAATATCATCAATAATGACAAAACTTACAGTAATAAAGTCTTTTAAACTTTCAATATTTATGGTAATGTTGTGTTTAGAAAGCTCTAACATATATGTTACCTCCATTGATTATTTGGTCATTTTTAATGAAAGGTTAACATATTATGTTGGGGCTTTTCTATATGTAAATTATGTTAAAATAATTTACTAGCACAAGAGATTAATTTAAACATGTTTTAAAGACCTAATGATACTATAAAATATAGACAAAGCAATCATAATGAATTAATTATAACATAAACGAAAAAGTAATTTAGACTTTGATAAATATAAGGTTCAAAGTATACTCTCTATCGAGAGATATTTCTTACTTGTATTTTTACAAATCAATTTTTTAGAATTGTATAGGTTATATCATCTTAATGAAGTAGAAACATTAGGCAATGCCATTGAAGTAATGCAAAGCCTGTCGGCCAAAGAATTAGTGTACCTAGTATATAAAAAAGCTAACGACAATATCCCTATAGAGATAATACTATGTGAGCTAAAGCTAGCTTCTTAAAAAATTAATTGTATTAATGTAGGATAAGTCTAAGCTAAGTTGTTGGATTAAAATCCCTAAAGATAAATTTATAACTATAATTGGTAATTAGGCTTTTGAAATTGCAGAACATAAGTTAATTCTTAAAAATTTTTATGCACATTAATTTCTATTTTTTTTCTTTAATCTTATATATACATGTCTAGCTAGATATTTATATTCCTCTACATTAAATTTATTTATAATAATTGCATATACAATTACACCTATAAATGAAGATACGCCCAAATTAAGTATTGTAA
Source organism: Haloimpatiens massiliensis (assembly GCF_900184255.1). Lineage (NCBI taxonomy): Bacteria > Bacillati > Bacillota > Clostridia > Eubacteriales > Clostridiaceae > Haloimpatiens > Haloimpatiens massiliensis. Next base: position 325,149 of record NZ_LT854639.1, read on the forward strand.
AAATTAATCCTTTATTTAAAATTTTATTTAGACACATATTTACTAAGAATACTACAACTCCCATTATTAGTGATGCAACTACAACTTTGCAAAAAATCATAACTATCTCATAATAATTAAAATTAGTTTGTTTAATAAAACTTCTTAAAAGAAGAATAGTAGTAACTACAGCTGCAACCGTAGTAGCTATAGCCAATCCATTAATCCCCCAATTTCTAATTAAAATTATATTAAGCACTATATTCACTAAAACTCCTATGCCACTATTTATCATAGGGGTTTTAGTATCCTTTATAGAGTAAAAAGCCCTATTCATCACATCTCTAATACCATATATAATCATAGCAGGTGCATAACAAACAAGAACACTTGCAGTAAGTTTAGCTGCTTTATCATCAAATGCTCCATGCTTAAATACTACATCAATAATCGGTACTCTAAGTAGCACCATACCTACTGTGGCAGGAATCATAACTAAATTGATAGTATTTATAGCTTTAGTAAGAGTTCTTTCATAAGCTTTTATATCTTCTTTAGCAGATTCTCTAGAAAGTTCAGTGTATACTACTGTAGAAATCGCCATTCCAAACACCCCATATATAAACAAGTTCAACTTATTAGCAAAATTCAGTGTAGATATACTACCTTCTCCTACACTAGAAGCAAAAGCTCTGTCTACTAAAAAATTAACTTGAGTTATAGAGGTACCTACAATTACTGGAACTATTAAACTCATCATTTTTTTTATAGCTCTATCTTTAAAATCTAATACAAATCTATACTTATATCCTAATTTTATATATGTAGGAATATGTATAAGCATTTGAGCAAAGAAAGCTATAACTAAAGCAATTATAAGACCTTCTGCGCCAAACTTATCTCCCCAAAGTATTAAATATGTAATTAGTACAATATTGAAAAAAATTGACATACTAGCTGGAACCGCAAATTCTTTATGTGCTTGCAGAACTCCTGTAAGAACATTTTGGACACCTACAAATATTAATGATATAAATACAATTCTCGTTATTTTTATAGCTTCTAAAAAATTAGCTTCACTGTATTTTGTTGCAAATCCTGGTCCAAAAATAAGAACTACATATTTTCCAAAAACTACTCCTAATAAACTAAGAATTACAGCTAATAAAACTGTTATATTTAGTATATTATTTACAAAATAATTTCTATCTTTAAAAGACTTATTTTCAATATAATCAGAAAGCATAGGAATAAATGTAGTACTTAAGGCTACTCCTATTGTAGCAAATAACATACTTGTTACACCCCATGCAAATACATATATATCACTCGAAAAGGAGGTACCATATTTTGCTGCTACTAAGCTTTCTCTAAAAAAACCCATAACTTTACTTAGTAAAGTTATTACCATTATAATTACTGTACTTTTTGCTAAACTCTTTCTTGACATTGATACTCTCCTATAAAATTAAATATTATATTCTTTAATCATAAGTTTAAACTTTAAAATTATTTTTTATAATTTAATATGTATTCAGCTACCTCTCTAACAGCACCTTGTCCACCTTTACTTTTGCAAGTATATTTTGCAACTGCTTTAACACACTCCATGCCATCAGCCACAGAGCAACCAAGCCCTACTTTTTTTATAACATCTAGGTCATTTATATCATCACCAATATAAGCTATTTCATCATAATTAACATTATACTTATGACAAATTTTATCTATACACTCTAGTTTATTTTTAATACCTAAATGTATTTCATCAACTCTCAATTTTTCAGCTCTTCTTTGTACTAAACTAATATTTTCTCCTGTAATTATACCTGTCTTTATTCCTTTTTCCTTCAATAATTTAAAAGCCATCCCATCTTTTGTATTAAACTTTTTTAGTTCATCACCATTTTCTGAATAATACATGCCACCATCTGTAAGCACTCCATCACTATCCGTAAGTAAAATCTTAATCTTACTTACATCAATATCACAAATTTTTTTACTTCTTTCTTTTAATAGTTGTTCTATTATGAGCCAATCGCTAAGTTCATCTATTTCAAAATAAGTTTCTTCACCCATTTCTACACAAGAAATATTTCCTGATATTCTACAGTTACTTCTTAGTAAACTTTCTTTTGTAGTAATATAAAAAGCTCCATTTTCTACTAAAAAACCATCAAATTCTTGTCTTCGTGGTCTTTTTAAATAATCGTAATTATATGGCTCATAGTTATATTTTGATTTATTCCAAATAAACCTCTTTTGTCTTACAACAGATAATACAGAATCAATCCCATTTTTACTAAATTCTTTAAATCCTTTGTCCAAATCTGTTGAAGTAAGTAGTGGGGAAGTTGCTTGAATTAACACTATATTATCAAATTTATAATCCTTTGCAAACTCCAACATTACAGATTCTGTAGAGGCAATATCAGTGGAAACCTCTGCAGATCTACTAACAACTTTTACTTTATCATTATAATAATCTTGTACAACATTTTTTATTTTCAAACTATCAGTAGATACAATAACCTCATCTATTTTATTACAGTTAATAGCTGCATCAAGAACCCAACAAATCAATGGTCTTCCATTAATTTGTTTAATGTTTTTTAAAGGTATTGATTTACTTCCTCCCCGTACGGGTATAAAAGCTATATTCATATTAACCACCTTATTTCTTTCTATATTTTAATTTTTCTCTTTGTACCTTTTCAATATCTAATATCTCTTGATTTTTGTAAGATAATGCCTTATGCGTAGCTTCTAAATCTCTTTTTAATCTTCTAATTCCATCTGGTTCCAATGATGCGGCATGATCTGTACCTTTCCAAGTTCTATCTAATGTATAGTGTCTTTCAATAAATGTAGCACCTAATGTATATGCTGCTACATCTACCGCTATACCAAGATGATGACCTGAAAATCCTATTTCTTTCACTCTTTCCCCATAACTTTGTTGTAATCTCTTTATTTCCAGTAAACAAACATCATCAAATGGAACAGGATAACCTGAGGTACAACTATATATTATTAAATCTTTATTTCTCCTCTTCTCTTCAAATAATCCAATTATCTTCTCTTCTTCTTCATGGGTTGTCATACCAAAAGATAAATGAATTTCTCCCTCATAATTGCTACATAACCATTCTAACATTTCAAAATTATTATTACATGCTGATGGTATTTTAATCATTTTAGGTTTTAGTGAAGCAATTTCTTTTGCAGAAGTTAAATCCCACACCGATGTACTATATTCAATTCCAAATTCATCACACCATTTTTTTAAAGTTCTATGTTGTTCTAATGTAAATTCCAAATACTCCCTATGCTTCCCATATGTTTCACCGTAGGAATTTATAGGATTTGGATGTGGAGCATTATATTGTTCTTCAGTTAATAACTCCCTATTATTTCTCTTTTGAAACTTTACTATATCTGCTTTGCAAAATATTGCTGCTATCTTAATTAGCTCTTTAGCTATTTTCATTTCCCCCTTATGATTACATCCTATTTCTGCTACTACTTTTGGTTTTTTATACATAATATCTTCCTCCTAAATTATTTATTTTTAGTAATTTGTGGTCTTCTTAAAATATTAATTTATCTAACTCTTTATCGTTAAATTTTTATATTTTCTGCACTATGTCATGATAGATTTAAAACATAAAAAATTAAAATCAGCAAAAAATTTTCATATTATTTATCACATACTAAAAATAATTTAAATATAACTATTATAAAACTAATTGTATAAACAAGTATCTTAAAATAATTTTGGAATCCATAGTATATAAGAGTACTCATTTCCCCAACAATTATTAAATATATACATAAATACATTTTATTATTGCTTCTTATTTTTTCTAACAAGTAAAAATATACTGATAAAATTATACTAATAAGGTATATACCTAAAATTCTAAAATTTGAATATGCTTCTGTTAAATATAATGCACCCATATTATATCCAAGATTATTATTATTTAATATATACCTACCTAGTATATCACTAAATTTTATATTAGTACTTTTAGTAAAAAATTTAGGTAATATATTTTTTATCGTAACTAAATAAGAATTTTCATCACAAAAAAATTCATTTTGAATTACAAAATTTAATGTATTCAATTCATTTCTTTCATGGACTCCTAATAATTCAAAAAAATTATTTTTTTGTATAGGAAATCCAAATTTCAAAATACATTTAGCTAAAATTAAAATTAAATATATTAAAATACCTATGACTACAATTTTAAAAATATCCCTTAAATAAATATCCTTTTTATCAAGAAAAACACATGAAAATATAATAAATAAATTTACTATCATTGCTCGATAACCTAAAATCAATAAAATAATTGTTATTAAAAAATACATAATAAACACTATATCAAAAAACCAATTTTTTTTACTATTTACTATTTTAATAGAAATGATAGTAAATAAATTTATACTATAAAGCTCAAACCACGGAAGTGAACTATTTGAAAACTCTTTATAATTTCTAAAATTAAAATTAAATTTTGTTACAAAGAATAAAATTGCTAATAAAAAGTATATATTTATGATATAACCTAATTTAGGTTTTATATGTATATTCATACATGTATCAGTATTTTTCAATTTTTTATTAGCAATTAAATAAATGTATAAAACTAAACTCATAATTATTAGTGATATATATATATATCTAAAACTTATTGAATCCAATAATAGATTGGAATAGCTTACCCTCCAACTTTTTTCACCAATATTAAAAATATAGTTTTTTATAAATACAATTAATAACATTTCCAATACTATTAATTGAAAATAAAAAAAAGAATATAATTTAGCTTTTAATGAATGTATAACACTTATACTAGTTGAAATTACCATAATTAAAAACATACATACAAAATGAGTGTATGAATTTATTTCAATATGTGCTATGAAAAATAGTATTATATTTAACATAAACATGCAAAAATAGCTTGTATTAATTATCATATAATTCTCCTTAATTAATAGCTTTTAAAAAAATAAAATCATAATTTTATCTTTTTTATAACATCACCATCATTATCAATAAAATCAATATTCTTTGTTTTATAAAGAACTTTTAATTTTTTACTCAGTTTATTCAATCCAAAATATCCAGCTAAATAATAATTATTTTTTTCTATTTTACAAATATTTAAATTTACTGTAGAAAATACAGATAAATATCCTCTAAACCTATTGTCATTAATATAATCTTCTGCCAACATTTTAGTTTCTATAATATTTATAAAATTAATCTTTTTTATCCAATCCTTTTCTCTAGGATGTGGTAGGTAAAAAATTTTACAATTTACCATTTCGCAAAGTTTTTCCATTTTGTGTATGAATTGTTTTTTAGTTAATATATGATCTTCTACTAATGGTTGTCCTATAAATATATAACTATTTGTATAATTTTCACATTTTTTTAATTCTAAGTTATAATTAAGTTTATTATTTAAAAATCTATCATAGCATTCTACTATTTCTCGATCAAATGCTTTTTTAAATATATTTTTGGGATAGTATCCTAAAAATAATTTAAATACTGCTTTTAAATAAAAATTTGGATAATAACATATATAATAATTTAAACCATCCTCCCATAACTCAACTTTTTTATTATTAATACATTCTTTAAAAAAATTAGAGACAGGGTCATTATCATTAAATAAAATTAATTTATCAATATTGTTAATATTAATTATTTTTTTTAATTTATTATAATAAATAAATTTATTATAGTAAAAACATTTTATAATATTTAATCCACATTTTTCTTTTTCAAAAAATATGATTTTATCCTTATAAAACTCAAAATATTTATCATTCTTAAGCTTACTTGAAGTGTAAATTTCAATATTAACTTTATTATTATCAAATAAAAGTTTAAGATGAAAATTACTTCTTACAACAGCTACTTCTCTCAACTTCTAATTCCTCCAATATAAAATTAATTATTTTAAACTTAATATTTATACTTGTATTGCTATTATTTTATACTTTTTATAAATATAAATAAAAATTACTTATCCTTATTTACTATATATGTCTATTTTAAATTATATAATTTTAAAAAGTTATTATATTCTTTTGAATCCCTAGACCAAGGATATATTATAATACAATCCTCATATATATAATAATCAGTTGTAACCAATTCCTCACTTAATTTAAATTTATTTAATGCAGCTACTTTTATATTTATATTATCACCACAAAATTTTTTCAAAAAATCCAATGCAGTAATAATTGTATGTCCTGTGTCTATTGAATCATCTATCAATAATATGTTTTGGCCTTGTACCAAATCATTATCAACTTCTGTTACCAATCTTTTTGATCTTTTTTTATGTATACCTGATTTAAATTCTATTTCTCTTAATAAATTTTTAAAACTCGTTGGAATTATTCTTAATATTAAACTCAATTTTGTTTTAATAGAGTTTCCTTCCCTAGAAATTCTAAATCCTGTTAAATTAGTATTAAAATAATCAGCAATTACTTTTGCCACTAAATAGCCACCTGACTTTATATAAACAATACAATCTGGTTTAAAGTTATCCTTTTGAATTTTTTGTGCTAATTTTAAAGAATCTTTTTCTACATTTTCTATAGATAAGTTCAAATGCTTCATTAAATTTACCTTCCTTTATTATTTTTTTTAATTTAACAAACTTTGTATATTGGTGTATACTCTTATTAATTTTCATATTTAAAACTTTCATTTGTCTAAGTTGACTATTTATATTTTTTCTAGTAATTTTATTATTTAAAATCATACAGTTAAACTTAAGTTCATAATAACTATGAGCATCACTTGCTATAACCCCTATCTTATTAAGTGAATTGTTTAATAATTCACTTTTCTTAACATCTCTTCTATCTATACATCGTCCATTAAATATTTCTATAATATCTATAGAATCTGAATATTCCTTTATAATGTTTTCTTTTAAACAAGTTTTATATCTTTTACTATCAAAAGGATGAGGAATATATACTATTCCATCTTGATTTTTTATTTTTTCTATTGTCTCTCTTGGTGTTAAACCTTTTTCCACCTTTTCTTTTAAAAACAATCCAATAATTTCCCCTTCAGTTGTCATTATTTCTTCGCCCACTATTACATCTATCTTGTTCCCATACTTTTCTTTAAACTTCATTGCACCATCTATAGTATTATGATCTGTTATAGCTATTCCAGATATATTATGTTTTTTTAAAACTTTATACAACTTGCTTAATTTAACATCACTATCAGGCGAATATTTAGTGTGAACATGAAACTCATATATATACATTCTATTCTCCAATTCTTTTTCAATAATATCACTAATCTTATATTACTTAACTCTTCTATTCAAAATATTATGGAATATTTTATTTTTCTTTATATTAAAACTTCAATTACATTCTAAGTATTTATCAATCATTTACTTTTAAATGCACCCTTAAGCTGCATTCTTATCTCCAAATAATACACCAAAAGTTCTCAAAATAAGTCTTATATCAAGCAATGTAGTCCTTTCTTTTAAATAACTTATGTCTAATTCCATCCATTCCTCAAAATCTATATTATTTCTCCCCATTACCTGCCAGTAACAAGTTATACCTGGTTTAGCTAAAAGCTTAAGCTTATGATGAGCATTAAACTCAGCTACTTCTTTTGGAAGATTAGGTCTTGGACCTACTAGAGACATGTCTCCCTTTAATACATTAAATAGTTGCGGAAGCTCGTCTATGCTTGTCTTTCTTATGAACCTTCCTACTTTAGTTATCCTTGGATCTTCTTTCATTTTAAACATGGGACCTGACATTTCATTTTTGTCCTTTAATTTTGCTAACAATTCTTCAGCATTAATTACCATAGATCTAAACTTGTACATCTTAAATGTTTTTTCACTTTGCCCTACTCTCTCTTGGGCAAATATTACTGGTCCTTTAGAGTCTATTTTTATAGCTATAGCTGTAACTAATAGTATAGGTGATAAAAGTATAATTCCTACTAGTGACCCTAATACATCAATTATCCTTTTTACTACAAAATAAGCTTTTGACTTTTGAAATTCATTGCTTATTTCCAAGTTAATATCTTGCTGAAGCTCTATGTTCTGCATAATTTCATCCCCTTCCCCAAAATTTTATAATTTTTATCTAAACATAGCCAAGAATCCCTTCTTCCTATGCTTAATAACCTTATGCTCCTTATGAATATCAAATCCGTTCACCACGGCCCCTGCATTTTCTAATATGTCATCAAATATGTATTCATAGTTGTTTTGTATGAAATCGTAGCACTCCCTTAGCTTTGGATTTCTTTTGCCTATGCCGTGGGCATCAGAGGCTACAAAATCACATAGACCTTTTTCTATTAAAAGTCTTGCAGTTTTTTTAGTTTCTTTGCCGTATATACCCATGATGCTGCCAGCATTTAGCTGGAATAAGCAGCCTTCCTCTATAAATGAATTTAAACTTTCTAAATTTTTTTGCACGTAGGCATATCTTTCTGGGTGAGCTATTATGGTTCTTATACCCTTGATTCTTAGCTCGTATATTAAGTCTATATGCTCCTTGGGGCATTTAGTAAAATCTGTTTCCAAAAGCATGTACTTATTATTTTTATTGAGAGTGTTTATAATTCCCTTTCTATATAAGTCTAACAGATGGTTGTCCAAGAAAATTTCCTGTCCTGGTAAAATTTCTAAGTTTATTTTATTATTTTTTAATTCTGTATTTAGCATATCTAATTTTTCTTCTATGCTTAAGAAAGAATTTTCATAATGATTTTGATAAAAATGAGGAGTGGCTATTATTTTCCTCACTCCATCTTCATAGGCCATTTTTGCCATTGCTATGCTACAAGAAATATCCTTTGACCCATCATCTATATCAGGAATTATATGACAATGTATATCTATCATAAAATCCTACTCCTTTTTTCTCTTTTTCTTTTTTACTTCTCCATTTTCATCTTCATTATAATAGTAATAATATCCATAACTCTTGCCATTTTCTTCTTTGATTCTATTTAAAACCACTCCTAGGATGTTTGCATTTACCTTTTTAAGTGATTCCTTTGCCTTTATTGCCATGGCCTTTTCAGTTTGTGCAGAAGTAATTACTAAAATAACCCCATCAGTTATGGTAGAAAGTATTTGAGCATCGGTAACCGCCATTACTGGTGGACTGTCTATTATAACCATGTCAAACTGATCAGAAACTTTTTTTAAAAAGTTCTTCAATTTATTTGAAGAAAGCATTTCCGCTGGGTTTGGAGGTATAGTTCCTGCCGTCATTATAAATAGTTTATTTTTATAGACTTTAGTAGCCTGCTCAAAAGTTACTTCTCCTAAAAGGAAATTAGTTACACCTTTTTCATTAGATATTTTAAATTTTTTATGTATACTAGGTTTTCTTAAATCACAATCTATTAGAAGTACTGACTTACCTGTTTCAGCTATAGAAAGAGCCAAATTAGCTGCTGTAGTTGATTTTCCCTCTCCTGGTCCTGAACTGGTTACCAATATTCTTCTTAATTCCTTATCAAAGGATGCATACTGTATATTCGTCCTTAAAGTTCTATACGCCTCTGCTGGTACGGATTTAGGACTTTTTTCTATAACAAGCATTTACCTTTCCCCCTTTTATTCATGCTCTGGTATTACGCCTATAACAGGTATTTCTAAACTTTTTAACACATCTTCATCGGTTTTAATAGTGTTGTCCATGTATTCTAATAAGAATGTAAGTCCTATGGATACCATAAGTCCTAGAAAAAACGCTATGGCTATATTTAATTTTTTATTAGGCTTTATAGGCTTTTCAGGAACCTGTGCCGGATCTAAAATTTCAACCTCTCCACCTTGTATTGCCTTAGTAGATTTTTTTATAAACTCCTCTGTAAATATGTCTGCTATTACTTTAGCCTTATTAGGATTTTTATGTTCTACTGTTATGTCCAATATTTGAGTGTCCGCTTGTGGTGTAACCTTTACTATATCTTTTAATTGCGTTGGTGTAATGTTTAAATTAGCCTTTTCAATAGTGTCTTCTGCCACAGATTGAAGCTTTGCAATTTCTGCATAAGTTTTTACAAGCTTTTGGTACATCATAACTTCATTATATTGATAATTTTCATTTTGCTTCTTATCTCCAGTCTTTCCTATAACTACACTAACCTTTGATTGGTAAACTGGTGATAGTACAAAAAAACTTATAACCCCTGCAATTATAGTCGATAAAAGGGTTATACTCACTATTAATTTAACTCTCTTCTTCAAAATCCAAAAGAATTCTCTTAAATCTAATGTTACTTCTTCTTGCATTTTAATCCTCCGTTTATAACATTATAGTCCATATATTTTTTTCGTTTAAGTTTAATTATACTTTAACAAAATATTAACATTTCTATACTAATTCAACTTTCGCAGTTATAAAATAAAAATGTAAAATTTAGAATGAAGTAAACCTGCTTTAAATTAATTTTTAAAATTTAAAATTAAAAACGTTTATTCATCTAATGTAGAACTTGAAATTCATGTACAAAAGTTGAGTTATATATAACTTTCAAACAACTAATGTTATGGATAATTTTTTACATTTTAAACTTAATATAGTATTCAATAATTAATATTAAGTAAAAAACTAGCTTAAAATATTACTTTAATAAGTAAATAAATCATATATAATAAACTTTATCTATTATAGTAATTAAATTTATCTATTACCAATATTAATAATATTACAACGAATCATATAATTTGTAAATATAATAAACGCATTGTAATATTTTGTAAATATTTTCTTGTTATTAAATTAAATTTTATAATCATGATTTTATTTGTATTAAATTTCCTATATGTTTTTTATTTTTATACATCTTTTTCAATATGTCCTTAAAATCTATCCCATTCTACATTTTTTTGTTAACAATTTATTCATTTTCGACATAAGTTTCCTCTTTTTTTATTTCTATTTTGAGCAAAAATATTTTAATTTTTTTTATTTTTCTATTTTTTTATTTAAATCCATAATACAAACCAAAAAAGAAACCTTACAGTGGGTTTCACAACTTTTTCTGTAAGGCTTCTATTTAAAATTTTTAATTTTTAAATTTCGATTCTAACTTTATAATTTTAATTTTATGATTCTAACTTTAAAAATCTTGCACTACAATTTTTAACTTACACTTGTAGATTTCACATTTAATCCTCAAGTTTAGTTTTACCCTTTTTTCATTTTTCACAATTATATTTTTTACTCATTATTCTCAGCTTTTAGTAGTTTTCTCAATTTCTTAAATAAATTAGTTTTTCTTTTATAAACTCCACTTTGGGATAGCCCTTTCCTTTTAGCATACTCCTTTAATGCTCCTTTAGTATTTTTATATATAATTAGCAGTAATTCCTTTTCTTCTAAAGATAAATGCTTTATGGACTCCTGAAGCTTTTCCCGTTCTTCCTTTTCTAAGTAATCCTCTTCTAAATCTATCTCCCCTTGAAGCATATCCTCTAACGTAAGTCCATCTTCTATAGGAGCATCTAAGCTTATACTAAATCGTTCATTTGCCTTCTTTCTTATCTCATAATAGTAATTATTTCTTATAGCAGTGGTCACATAAGTGGTGAAATTTTTTGATCTTTCTAGGTCAAATTTTTCCACTGCATGCATTATAGATATACATCCTATTTGCTTAAGATCATCATCATCCATCCCTCTAATGTATACACTTTTTGTTATTTTAACTATAAAAGGCATAAATTTCTCCATAATCTTCTGTAAAGCATTTTTGTCTCCCTCTTTAGCCATAGATACCAACTGATTTAACTCCTGTTCCCTTTCTCTCATGTTTTTCTTAACGTTAACTTTTCCTCTCATAAACATTACCCTCTTTCTTTTAACCCCATTTCTTTTTTTCTAATCCTGTGTGTATCTATGCTTTTATACCATGTATCTACCTTAATATAAAACAAGCATATTCTTCAATTTAGTACTTCAATATTTATATATTCAACTTTCGCAGTTATAAAATAAAAATATAAAATTTTAAATGAAGAATAAAGCCCTTTTAGAAATTAACTACAATTTAAAATTTGTAGTTAAGTAGTTAGTTCTTACCTTTTCATTCTTACTTCTTACTTCTTACTTTTTACCTATTAATTCTTACTTAAATACCAAATTGTAAGTTAAATACTTGTTTAATTTTTTATACATACTAACCTTTTTAATTTACTCTTCCCGGGAATGTTTGTATTTTGGTAAATACTGTAATTATAGTATATCCAAACTTAAGTTTGCTGTCAAGAAGCTTTTGTAAGTTTTATCTAGATGATTTTATACAATTAACATTCACTTACTAATAAGGTGCATGAAGAAAATAACAAGTCAAAGATGCTGGTATATTTTGTGTTAGACAAGGAAGCAGGTTCCGACTTTGGTAGAACTATCGGCGGGTTCTGCTGCGCAATATGACACAAAATAGACTAGCATACTAACTTGTTATTTATTTGAATGTACCTAAAACGGGGCTGTCGCACTAAAAATAAATACTACAATATATTGTGTTAAGTTTAAACTTGCAGAACAGTATATTGTATGTAAATTTCTCAATGCGACAGCTCCATAATATAAATTTCTATTATGATTATCCCACAAAAGGTATTACATTACTTGAATTATGAAATTTCTCCGTAATGACTTGCATAAGAAGCAAAGGAACTATTTAAATTTAATTTTTCTATGCAAGTATGGTACCCTTCATAAAAAAGTTCTTTAAGAAAGTCTGGTTGAAAATTCAATGTATCATGACTATTGAAACCCTTCTCTCTATTTATCAAAACTATATCTTCTTCTTTGTATTCTTCTTTTATGTACTCAGGTATCACAAAGTTATTGCTTAAAGGCATTAAATATAACTTTTCTACTTTGTTTTCCACAAAAGGTGTCAAAAAACAATTGTTAAGAACTCCACCATCTAAATTGTATCCATGGTATTCTCCACTTATGAGACATTCCTTAAATTTTTCTATTTGTTCTCCTGATACAAATTCTCTCCACAACTGTTTAAAATTTTTTTCCTCCTGTTCATGGGATACATAAGGCAAAAGCGAACTGAACTTTACTGCATCCAGTTTTTGTTCTTGTTGTAAATTACAAATATTAACCACTTTTTCTTTAATATTTATCCCCATAACTTCTACATAATTCACATAGAAAGCCTTTATTTGTGCATTGTTTCCTTTCAATTCATTTAATATGTTCATAATAATACTATTATCTACAACTTTATTCAGCTTAATCTTCTTGTTTAATAAAGCTTCCCCTTGCTCTCCTGAATTTGTGTAAAACTCCTTCATGGCTTCTAGATTTTCTGTGTATAAGTAGTATCCATTTACAGCCCCTATAGAAGTACCCGCTATCACTCTTAGTTTTACGCCCTTTTCCCATAAGGCATAAAGAGCTCCTGCCTGAAAAGCGCCTTTAGCTCCACCACCTTGTAAAAATAATCCACTCACCGTAATCCTCCTCTTCCTGTAATGCAAAAATAAATTTTCTATCAATATGAATATACCATTTTTTAAGCTGCTGGTCTTAGAAAACTGTAAATATTATCAAAAAATTTATATTTTACCTCATTCGACCCATGTAATTAATTACTTTAGTTATATTCTATATACTTGCACAATTATTCATTAAACAAAATTAAGAGCATATATGGATTTACAATTCCACATATGCTCTCATTCTATTCCCTAAGCTTATTTAGCTATAACTTCTTTTAATTTTTCACAAATATACTCTTTAATTTCCACTCCATCTATGAATGTATTATCATCAAAATCACTTGGTTTAACTTTGAAGAAGTTTATTATTAAAGAATTATCTTTTATTATGTAATCTTCTAATGATAATGGTGAGAATCTAACTTCTACCTCTTCATATTTAGAATCTACATCTTTTAATTTTTCTACTAAAGAGTCTAAATTTAATTGTTTAACTGGTTGCACCATGCTTAAAGTATACTCTAAGTCTTCCATTACCCACATGTTATAATTCCAAAATCTTCCTTCTTTTTTTGTCTTTTTAGATAAAAGTTCTTTATTTGTTATAGAACTTAAAACTTTTCTTACAGATTCAGCATCAAACTCTTCATCATAGGATGCAGATATCCCTTTCATTGCAGCTACATCTACCATGTACTGCTCTGAAACTCTCTCCTTTTCACTAGTAGCCTGCCAAAAATATAGCATTGATTCAACTTCGTCCAAATTTACTTTTATTGTCTTTAACATCCTTACCCCTACTTTCTTCCTAATATTGAAAATTTATAATTCATGCACATCTTATTTTAACATAAAAAACATATGTTGTGACATAATACATTGAAGAAAAATCTGATTTTAATTCCGTAATAAATGTGGAATTTGCGACTGTTCACAATACGCCAAGAACTTCTAAATGTCTCACAGTTAAAGCCCCTAAAGCTTTTAAACTCACTCGTTCCTCGTTCAAACATAAAAGCTTCTTAACGGTTCTTTAACTGTGAGACATAAGAAGTTCTAGAGCTAGTTCAATAGTCCCAAATTCCACATTTATTACTACATTAAAATCAGATTTTTAGCTTAATATGTATGTGTTTTCAGCGGAGAAGCCTACTAAAGGATGATTTTCCTCCACTACGTTACGGAAAATCTTTAATTTATAAATAGAAAAACGCTCATAATATTTTTTAGGCGTAGCCTTTCGGTAAATTTTATACTACACATAAAAATAAGGAAATAACTAAAATTTAATACATTTTGCCGTAAAGTAATGTTTTCATATGCGTCTTAGCTATATTATTTATGTTGGCTATCGCCATTAAAAAATTTTTAAAGCCTTAAAAGAAAAAGCTATAATTATTCCATTAATAACATAATTATAGCTTTTATTATTAGATTATTATGTTTATATATTTTCTATTTAATTAAAGATTTTCTGTAGCATAGCGGAGGAAAATCATCCTTTAGTTAGCTGTCTCCCTCCTTTGATAGCTTATGCATGAACCGAAAAATCTGTCTTTAAGGTAACAATAAATATATTTTTTTAGACTATTGAGCTAGCCTTAGAAATTCTTTGTTTTCAAATTTCAATACCCGTTAAGAAGCTTTCATGTTTGAGCGCCGTTAGAAGCGAGTTTGAAAGTTTTAGGGTATTGAAATTTGAAAACATTAGAATTTCTTGGCGTATTGCGAACAGTCTTAAAAAATATATTTATTGTGGACTTAAAGACAGATTTTTCTTATGCCACTTACATCACAATATTCTTATTTGTTTCCTTTTCCTATATGTCTATTAATGCTCAATGCCAATATTGGTAGTGATACAACCTTTTGGTATGCTAAAAACCTTGGATTCCAATCAGGGTCAAATTTCCCCTTAAAATATCTAAGTCCTTTAAAGTTATACCAGTGGTTGCCATAGTTAAATATGAACTTAGCAAATTTTTCTCCAGTGTGGCAGTGGTCTGCTACTCCAACGTTGGCTAGTGGTGCCATGCCTAAGCTAAAGTTTTTATACCCCTCTTCCTTAGCCCAAAGTATTAAATGTAAAAAGAGTAAATCCATCATGCCATTAGGACTATCTTTTTTAAACCTCATAAGATCTATAGATATGGTTTCTTTTCCATCATAATATGGAACAGTGGATGCAAAAGCTATTATTTCATCCTGTTGATCTTTTATTACACCTATAGAAGACTTATTTAAATATTCTTTTTGAAACCAACCTATGGAGAACTTGTCTTCTTTTCTCCCATTTAACCACTGTACAGATATGCTCTGTAGTTTCTTTAAAAATTCATCTGAATATGGGGGATATACCATTTGAAAACTATAATTTTCTCTTTCAAATTTATTTTTTGCAGTTCTCAAGCTCTGCTTTTTCTTTCCCTTTAAATCGAAATTTTCCAGGGATACCACCGCTTCTTCTCCTAATTTATAAAAGTGATATCCATTTTCATGGTATTGAGCTAATTTATCTCTGTCTATTCTATAGAAAGCAGTACTTAGAGTAAATTTATTAGCAAAATCCTGAAATTCTTCTATAGCTTCAACTATATACTTTTCATCTCCTACAGGGTCTCCTAAAGCTACTAGTGAATCTCCTATCTTAGCGTACTGTATAAGTACCTTTCCATCCATACCCCAAAATAAAGCTTTATCTCCTAAAAATATTAGATGAGTGTTCACATCTCCCCTATTTTCCTTTAAAAATTCTTCTACTTTGGCTAATTCTTCATCTGAGGTTTTATTTTTTATTCTATCTCTAAATACTATTAGACTTCTTAATATTAAAAATGTCCACGTTATAAAATATACGAATAATCCTGCAAATAAAAAGCTTCTTCCTTTTTTAAATAAACCTTTTTCTATAATGCTTTCTGATAAAAAGCTCTCCTGTAAAAAGGGTGCCGCCATCATATACATTAATATAAATATAAAAGATAAAACAATTAAAATTCCATATTTTCTTTTTCTAAACGAAGCCCACTCTCTGTACAAATGACCTTTTATTATTCTTAAAAGTAAAATACTTAAAAGTATTAGCATTATATCTACGTAATCTAATCCTAGTGATAAAAATAAAATTAGATTTAAAATAAGAAATGTCTGTGTTGTTCTATAACTTTTTTTAAGTCTTAAAAATATTTCCATGGATAAAACTATAAGACCTATGCCTATAAATATTGACATCAGAAACATTATGCATCCTATTTTAAACTTTTCTACTACGGGAAATCTTTCCATTATAATACTATCTCCACTGAATATGGAGTATAATACTAACGAAAATCCTCTTATTAATATCATAACTGATACTACAATTACTCCTATATCGCCAGTAAGTTTAAAATCTTTCGCAAGTTTCCAAATCTTTTTTGCCTTTAAAAATACCTCTTTCATGTTAACTCCTCTCATTGTTATTAAGTGGATTCATAGCTAGCCTTCTTAATTAATTATCAATCCACTAGTCCCCAGTATCCAATCACCAAAAA
Organism: Haloimpatiens massiliensis; assembly: GCF_900184255.1. Classification (NCBI taxonomy): domain Bacteria; kingdom Bacillati; phylum Bacillota; class Clostridia; order Eubacteriales; family Clostridiaceae; genus Haloimpatiens; species Haloimpatiens massiliensis. Next base: position 342,190 of record NZ_LT854639.1, read on the forward strand.
TCTTATTTATAAAAATTTTTATTTAGTTTAGAAGTGCTAGCCCATATTCCTAGAAACTAGTAGATAGCACCTAAATATACCCTATTACACCTAATTATACATTTTATAAATTTTCGTTACAACTTTTTGGTATTTATGATGATTTTTTAATACTTTTATGATAATAAATGTAAAATCCCCTTTTATAATAACACACATTAATAAAAAAAATTATTACAAAAAGGTTGCAAAATAAAAAAAGGCGCAGAACGCCTTTGGGTTGATTGGTAAATTAAAGATTGAGTATTATGGATTAAAGATTGGGTATTATAAACTAGGGGTTTGGGACTAAAACAACAGTCCCGCTATAGTAGCTGTCATGAATGTAGTTACGCAGCCACCTATTAATGCTCTTACTCCAAGCTTAGCTATGTCAGAACGTCTTTCTGGTGCAAGACCACCAATCCCTCCTATTTGAACAGCTATGGAGCTTATGTTTGCAAAACCGCAAAGAGCGTAAGTTAATATCATTATTGTTTTTGGCTGTAATGCTCCTGCTTTTATCATTGGAGCTAAGTTTGCGTAGGCAACAAATTCATTTAACACAAGTTTTGTACCTATTAAGTTACCTGCATTTAATATGTCTTGAGCAGGTACTCCCATTACGAAAGCTAGTGGAGCGAATATTCTTCCCAATAACCATCCAAGGTTTATATATGGTGCCCCAAATAGACCTGCTACCCAAGCTATTAATGAGTTTACAAGGGCAACCATAGCAACAAAGGCTAAAAGCATTGCTGCAACATTTAGCGCAAGAGATAACCCCTCACTAGCGCCTGTAGCTGCTGCATCTATTACGTTTGAGCTAGTATTTTCTAATTCTATTTGAATTTTTCCTTTTGTCACTGGCTCTTCTACTTCTGGACATATTATTTTTGAAACCACAAGTCCTGCTGGTGCAGCCATCATGCTGGCTGCCATCAAATGTCCAGCACTAACACCCATAGCTACATATCCTGCCATAACTCCGCCGGCCACAGTACACATTCCTCCTACCATTATGGATAGAAGTTCTGACTTTGTCATAGTTTTTACAAAAGGCTTTATTACAAGTGGCGCTTCTGTTTGACCAACAAATATGTTAGCCACAGCTGATAACGTTTCAGCTCCACTGGTTCCAAGAAGTTTAACTATTCCTTTAGCTAGTACAGATATTAATTTTTACATTATTCCAAGATAATATAATACACTCATTAAAGCTGAAAAGAATATTATTGTTGGAAGTACTTGAAGTGCAAATACATATCCTACCTTATTTGTGTCCATAAGTCCTCCAAATAAGAATGTTGTTCCTTCTTTAGTGAAGTCTAAAAGCTTTGTGATAAGTCCACTGACAACCTCAAAGGCAGCTCTTCCTGGAGGAAATTTTAATATAAATAGTGCAAATATGAATTGCAGTGTTATACCTGTTGCTACTAATCTCCAGTTTATTTTCTTTTTATTATTGGAAATCAAGTAACAGATACCTAAAAGTACAATTAAACCTATAATACCTATAAATCTGTTCACTTTTCTTATTCTCCCTTTTTTATGATTTTTATTCCTAACTCACTTTATTATTTTTATACTTTTCTTTATTTATAATTTGCTTTATTTTATCTCTAATCTATTTTGTCTTATTTCTATTTTATTTTCTTTATAATTTATTTTGTTTTGTTTTTATATAATCTTTATGTTTTGTTTTTCTACATTTTTTATGCTTTACGGTTATTTTGTCATACAATTTTCAATATTTATTTAATTAATTTAAATTATCATTGGTATTTTGACCAATAATTATCCACTCACAAGTCCGTTGTCGTAATTAAGCGAATTTAGAGTGGTTAACTATCAATTCTAAAAAGCTTTCACCATTCTTTATTGGTTCTATTTTAAATATATCTGCTACAGTTTGACCCATGTCTGAGAAAGTTTTTCTTGTTTTCAGGTCTTTACCCTTTGAAAGCGCTTTCCCATAAGCTAAAAATGGAACGTATTCTCTTGTATGGTCTGTTCCCTCTGTAGTTGGATCACAGCCATGATCTGCTGTTATAAATAGTATGTCATCATCTTTCATCTGTTCCATTATTTCTGCTAATCTCACATCAAAGGCCTCTAATCCTCTTCCATACTCTTCTGCATTGTTTCTGTGTCCCCACTTCATATCAAAGTCCACAAGATTTGTAAATATAAGGCCATTTTTATCTTCCTTCATGTATTCTAAGGTCTTATCTACTCCGTCCATATTGTCCTTTGTATGCACTGCTTCTGTTATGCCTGCGCCTTGGAATATGTCCTCTATTTTACCTACTGCCATAACATTTAACTTTGAAGCCTTTAATTTATCTAAAACTGTTTCATGTATTGGCTTTAATGAAAAGTCTCTTCTGTTTGAAGTTCTTGTGAAATTTCCTTTAGCTTCTCCTACAAAAGGTCTTGCTATAACTCTAGCTACAGCATGTTCTCCCACTAGCATATCCCTAGCTATTTGGCAGATTTTGTACAACTCTTCCACTGAATAAATATCTTCATGAGCGGCTATTTGAAATACACTGTCTGCTGAAGTGTAAACTATTGGACATCCTGTTTTTATATGTTCTTCTCCTAGTTCATCTAGAATAGCTGTACCTGATGCTGGCTTATTTCCAAGAATTTTTCTTCCTATAGCTTTTTCAAATGCTTCTACTACTTCTTTTGGAAAACCCTGTGGATATGTTGGAAATGGTTTATCTAACTGTATTCCACACATTTCCCAATGTCCAGTAGTAGTATCCTTTCCATCTGACATTTCAGCAAATCTTCCAAAACACCCTATTGGATTTTCTACCTTATTTATATTTTTCATGCCTTCTATATTTCCAAGTCCTAATTTCTCCATATTAGGAAGTTTTAATCCCCCTAATTTAGAAGATACATTCCCTATAGTATTGCAGCCCACATCTCCAAACTTTACTGAATCTGGCATTTCTCCCATGCCCACACTATCTAGTACTATCCATATGACTCTATTTATCATTTAGCTACCTCCTATGAAAAAACTTTATACCTTTCAATGCTCCATATAATAACTGTAAATTTGAAAAAAGCTTGAAAATTTAAAATACTTTCTATGGAAACACTATTTTTTTACTACATGTTACCGCTTACATATAATTTTTATCATATTGAAAACAAAAAGTAAAGAAAAAATATTACTCTTTTTTGGAATATTTTTAAAACAAATATGCATTTATTGGTTATATATTTTCATTATAGAAATTGTTTACATATAGCATAAAATCAGTTTTTTATATATTTTATTTTTAAGCTTCTTTAGTATTTTATTTTAATTTTTGCATAAAATATTTTTATATAATTTTATATAATTTAATATATATTCTTTATTCATTGTAATATCTTTTACAAATTTATATCTTTTGCTAAAACAAAGTAATATTTCAAGAAAGCTATTTTCAATTAATAATTATTATTATATAATATAAATACAATAATAATCATTTTAATGAAATAGAAACTTTCATCCATTATTATAAATAATAAATTTCATCTACTTAATATATTATAAAACTACAATACTATTCGTTCTATTTTAGAAAGGAAGTGAAAAAGTGCCGTTAATTAGCGGTATATCCTATGGAAAAACAAACAGTATCTTTAGATTTAATCATTATAGGTGCTGGTCCTGCTGGATTAGCAGCAGCAGTTTATGCCTCCCGCTCAAAACTTGACACTTTGGTTTTGGAAAACAAAATAGTAGGTGGTCAAGTGAGAGACAGCTATAGAGTAGACAATTATCCTGGTTTTTCTTATATAACAGGAGCAGATCTTTCAAATAACTTTCAGCAACATGCTTTAGATTCCGGTGCCAAGATTGATGAATTCGACAATATAATATCACTAAAATTAAGCAGTGATGAAAAAATAGTTGAAACTTCAAAAAAAATATATAAACCACTAGCAATCATATTGGCCACAGGCTCAAATAATAGACTTCTTCCTGTACCTGAGGAAACAAAATTTCATGGTAACGGAGTACACTACTGTGAACTTTGCGACGGTGCACTTTATGAGGGCAAGGATTTGATAGTGGTAGGCGGCGGTAACTCTGCTATTGAGGGAGCCATAGTGCTATCAAAATTTGCAAAAAATTTAACTATTGTACATCAATTTAATTATCTTCAAGCAAATAAAACTAATGAAGAAGAGCTTTCCACAAAACCTAATATTAAATATATATGGAACAGTGAAATTCGCCATGTATTAGGTGAAAATTCAGTGGAGGGTGTACAAATTGAAAATGTTAAAACTGGAGAACTTTCAGAGATAAAAACTGATGGTGTCTTCGTATACATTGGTAGAATTGCTAACACTGAATTATTTAAAAACTATATAAAATTAGACAATTGGGGTCATGTGCTTACAAATGAGAATATGGAAACCAACATAAAAGGCGTTTATGCTGCCGGAGATTTACGTTCAAAGACCATTAGACAGTTAACTACTGCTGTATCTGATGGAACCATTTCAGCCTTAACAGCTGAAAAATATATTATGGAAAAGAAGGTATAATTATGGTAAAAGTTTTTTCAACACCAACATGTCCATGGTGTAAAAAGGTTAAGGATTATTTAAAAAGCAATAATATAGAGTTTCAAGATATCAATGTGGCTGAAGATGCCGCTGCAAGAAAGGAAATGTTCCAAATTTCAAATCAAATGGGAGTTCCTGTAGTTCAAATTGATGATAAGGTAATCCTTGGTTTTGACAAAGATTCTATTGATGAAGCTTTAGGATTATAATCTGAGCTTTGTGAGAATTAATTTATTGTTCCGAGCTCTTATGCAAGGCATGGAGGAGAAATTTCATAATTCCATCGCATTGTACCTTTTTGTGGGTTAATCATTAAATAAAATGTTTTGGAAAGGAGTTATGTTACTTATGGAAAGATTAGTTGGTAAAAATGCACCTGATTTCACAATGAATGCTGTAAAGGGTGGCGGCAGTGATTTTACACAAGTAAGTCTTGAGGACTACAAGGGCAAGTGGCTAGTTATGTTTTTCTATCCACTAGATTTTACCTTCGTTTGTCCAACTGAGATAACAGGTTTTAGTAAAAGGTATGAGGATTTTAATAAAGTAGGCGCTGAGCTCCTTGCAGTTAGCTGCGACAGTCAGTATTCCCATGAAGCTTGGATTAAGGGTGATCTAGGGAAAATTAAATTTCCTATAGCTTCTGATATTACGAAGTCCGTATCTGACAGCTATGGTATATTAATTAAAGAAGAGGGTATTTCATTGAGGGGCTTATTTATAATAGACCCTGAAGGAGTAGTAAGATATAGTGTGGTTCACGACTTAAATGTAGGCAGAAGTGTAGATGAAACCCTACGTGTACTTAAGGCTTTAAAAACTGGAGGTATGTGCGCCGTAGACTGGAGCGAAGGAGATAAAACTTTATAATAACCAATTTCACTTATGCAATATTCACTCTTGTAATACTAAAATCCAAAAGAAGATATTCCCCCCTTCTTTTGGATTTTCTAATAGGACTATCCGCGTGTTCTACTGACGCAATATGACCCAAAATAGACTAGTATACTTACTTGTTATTTATTTAAATGTGCCTTAGATATCTTTAAAAATGCTAAGCACATCCTGTACCATTCCTCTTTGTTCTTCCGTATTTGCCAAACTCATTAGTTTTTCCTTTATATCTTGCTGCTTAAATGGAATTTCTATTAATGAATTTTGTATATCTTCTATAAATTTTACATTCATGGCATCTGAGTAAACTTTAGCCTCCAGTACTTTTGCATTTTTAAGCTTTAAATTAAATTCAATACCTCCCCAAGGAAATCTCTCCTCTAAGCATATGTCAAATTTGGGTGAACTGCCATATCTAAATTCCCAAGAGGAATACTTTTCATAAAGTTGCTGCATTTCATTAGAATTTTTTTCAGTATATATTTTCTTCCCTTGAACTCTTCCATAAGCTTCCTGAAAACTTTTTTCTAACTGCTCCATCAATTTTTCTATGGATATTTTATCATTTATTTCTTTTAAGTTAACTATTCTGGATTTTACAGAATCTATACCTTTGGATTTTATTTTCTTTTCTGAAACTGTAAGGTACTGAACAAGCCTTTTCATGTCTCCATTTACAAGAAGAGTTCCATGGTGATAGCAAGTATGATCTCCGAAGTAAAAGGCATTTCCTGAGAATTTTCTTCCATCTGCCAATATGTCGTTTCTTCCTGAAAATTCCGCATTTATTCCTAGGTTTTTTACTGCTTTTAATATGACTTGTAATTGATTTTCCAAATTATAGAGTCCTTTGTCCATGGCAAAGGTGAAGTTTAAATTCCCAATGTCATGGAATACTGCCCCTCCCCCAGAAAGTCTTCTAGCCAGCTTCCCACCGTCTTCTTCTAATTCTCTGCATTTACATTCCTTCCATGGATTTTGGTTTTTGCCTATGACTACAGTATCTGCATTTTGCCATAGATATAGTATTATTTCATTAGCTTTTGCTTCTTTCACTAATTTTTCTTCTAAAGCTAAATTAAACCATGGATTAATGCTTTTGGATACTACTATATTGGTAATAATTTCTTTATTATGCAAAATGAATTCCCCCTATTAAAATTCAAGTTACTATAGTACTTTAGTTAGCATTTATGACTATTTTATCCAATATTTTTTAAATATTTCTATTTCCTTAGCCACTCTATTAGTTACAAATGCCACACAAGTTTCTATATCAAACATTTTACTCAAATCCTCTCGATCATCTCTAAGGCTGTAATTTTTAATAATTGACAACTAGAAAATCACACCCCAAAGTGCTATATACATATGTTATATCTTACCCTTAACCAGCTTTTAAATCAAGTAACTTGTGAATTCTACAAATAATGCTAATTCAATGCTAATTGAATAGAAAATTTTCTCTTTTCATACAATGTGCTTATATTGCAAATTTAGTATTATTATATATAATGTGATTATATTGCGAATTTAACATTGCTATATATAATGTACTTATTTTGCGAACTTAGCACTATTATATATTGGGTAAAATAATTCTTTTTTGTGTCTCCAATCACTAATCTCTATTTAGTGTTTAAGTAAAATCTTATTTGGTAGTTAAATGAAATTTTATTTAAGATTAACTAAATTTTATTTAATGATTGGAAACTGTGGATTAATGGACTGATGAATGAGAACTTTTGAGCAAATATAAAAAATCGAGGTGATATTTTGAAAATTTTAAGACAAATTTGCATTATCTTATTTATAAACTTTATTGGTGAGATAATTCATTTAGTTTTGAGAACATCCATACCTGGCAATGTAATTGGTATGATTTTATTATTGATTCTTTTATGCACGGGAGTGCTTAAATTAGAAGTTATAGAGGAAATAAGCGACTTTTTCCTCAAGAACTTAGCTTTTTTCTTCTTACCTGCAGGGGTTGGTCTTATTTCTTGTATGTCTATATTAAATGGAAACTGGAGCGCCATTTTGATGGTATGCCTTTTATCAACTATAGTAGTCATAATAGTAACAGGATTTACCATACAAATTTTAAAGAAAGCCTGTGAGAGTAAAAAACTAAAAATTAATACTAATGATTAACCCACAATAAGGTAGAATGTAATGGAATTATGAAATTTCTCCTCCATGACTTGCATAAGAGCTCAAAACAATAAATTTAATTTAAGAAATTCTAATCTTTTAGCCATATAAAATTATCTAACGCTCACATTCAGCGTCCTGCCTCAGGTTCGCTAGCCTGGCGTCCTTGCCAGACTTACGATAATTTTATCTGTCTAAAAGAAGAATTTCTAAAATTAAATTTAAACAGTTCCTTCGCTTCTTATGCAAGTCATTCCAGAGAAATTTCATAATTCAAGTAATATAATGCTTTTTGTGGGTTAATCTTATTTATTACTTATTTAAAGGAGTTTTATAATGGAAAATCTTTTTAATAATCCCCTATTTGGGATAATAATTTCAGTGATGGCTTTTGAAATAGGTAATTTTATTTATAAAAAAACAAAAATTCCTTTTTTCAATCCCCTACTTATTTCTGTAGCTTTAATAATTTTATTTTTGGAATTTTTCTCTATAAATTTGGAGTCTTATAATAAGGGAGCAAGTATAATAAATTTCTTTTTAGCTCCATCTACAGTAGTTTTGGCGGTGCCTCTTTATAAGAAGATAAATCTTTTAAAGGCTCATGCTATGCCTATAATAGTTGGCATAACTACTGGCAGCATTGCTGGTATAGTTAGCATTATATATCTTTGCAAATTATTTAATTTAGATACAAAATTGAGCATTTCCATGATGCCAAAATCTATAACTACACCTATAGGTATTGAAATATCTAAGCAGCTGGGAGGTATTCCTGCAGTTACCGTAGCAGTTATCATAATAACTGGAATTATGGGTGCCATAATAGGTCCTCTTGTATGTAAAGCTTGCAGAATCAAAGATAGCGTGGCCCTTGGGGTTTCCCTAGGTACCGCTTCCCATGCCATAGGTACCACAAAAGCCATGGAGATAGGTGAAGTGGAAGGTGCCATGAGTAGCCTTGCTATAGGCATAGCTGGACTTTTAACAGTATTTCTGGCTCCACTTTTATTTAAAATATTTCTATAGTTTAAAGGAACCTTTAAGAAGACGATTGAGAAATTTACATTCTTTTTACGACAAAAATTTCTTAACCGGCTTCTTGTTTGTTTTCCCCTATTCTTTATGTTTTCATCTGTTCCTTATGTTTTTCTCTGTTCCTCATATAAATTTTCATAGTGTTAACTGAAATTTTTCACATCTTTGAAATAATATACATCTAGTGTTGGACGCCGCTCTGCTGCTGAGTCCTGCCTAAGTTCTCCGCTCTATTAGAAACATATTCTGTATAATTTGCTCTTCCTTGGGACTCTAACGTCACATTTGCCTTCACTTTTATATTTGATTTAGGCACTATATCATTCCAATCCTGTCCAGTATCTCTTCCATATTTCGCTACTGCATATTTACCTAAACCCAGTACATCAGTTTTGTATTCTTTATTTATCTTTTCTACTACATCTTGACACTGGCTTTCAACTTCCTTTTCAATTTCATTTTGACATTTTTCAACTTCTTTAGGGTCGTTATCTAAATTTTTATATAGAACATTGGACACTACTGTTCCCTTTAAATCTATATTTATTATAAAATTATACTTTCCATTTTCTTTAAAACACTTTACCTTTCTTTTAGATTTGCCGTAAAAATTGATATATTCCTTTACATTTTCTTGTATTGTGATCATCCCTTTTCCACCGTTAAACTTCATTAAATTTATAAATTTTGTTTCATTAAGATTAGCCACTCCAATCATTTTTTCTCCTTTAAATATAGCTAATCCTGTGTTTTGCAATCCACCATCTTTCATCTCTATATAAGGCAGTACTAAGGTTCTTCCTTCCGCATCTACCCTAACTATCATATCTATTGCAGTAAAATTTTTCACATAAAAATAAGCTTCATTTAAATTTTTAATTAAATTCTCTGTATATTCTGCTGGATTCACTCCTTTAATATTTTTTTGTTTAAGTATGTCGTAAGCTTTGCCAGAACATACTGACACGTATCCTCTGTCATTTGTTCTGGGATTTCTCACTAATATATCTAAAAGTTCTCTTACACCTAAACGTGCCTGTGCCTCACTTATTATGTATGATCTCTCTACTCCAAGTATTAATTTTTTATCCATTTTGCTACTTCTGTCTTCTCTTGATTCACCTAAACTATTCCCCTCACCTATTTGAATTATTCCAGTTTCTTGCTGGTCTTGCACTGCCATTAATATAGGAACTACATATTCTTTACCATCCATTTCTTTTATATCATATCCTACAGCCATGGGTATACTAACATTCTCCACCAGTTCACCTTCATTTCCTAAAAATGAATAAATAAACAATATAATTACTATTATTAATGTAATAATTCTTATATTTTTAGGATTTTTTATTTTCTGTAACATTTTTTTCTCCTCTTTTTAACATGATTAGTATAGCAATGGATGTTACATATACTAGGTTAAATATTGCATACATTTTTCCAAGTTTTATTATAATATCTCTCCTATTAGTGGGTGTACCATAAATGCCAGATATATAAAAAAGCACTGGATACAATATATATATCCAAGTCTTCATATTAATTTTTCTCCATATTTCACCTAAACAGTAAGCAATTGAAAAATAGTCTATAGATATGGTTTTAAAAATCATCAATGTCCATAACGACATGCTTATGTACCTAAATGAATTTATTCCAGGAACCATTATACTTTCACTCACCGTTACCACAGGCCATAAAAATTTAGGAATTATATTTATACCTATATAATAAATGGTTATAAAAGTTATCCATGTATATATTATTATAGCTACTATGGAAGCCTTAATACCTGAAGATGTTACTTTCTTTTTATCTTTTAAAAATGGATAGATTAAAAACAAAATTTCTATTCCAAAGTACGAAAATAAACTTTCTTTAGAAGCTTTAATAATATTTTTAAATCCTGATGAAAATACTGGCATTATATTGAGTATATTTCCGTCTTTTAGGGCCACCATGGGTACTAAAAAAAATATAAAAGTTAAATAAAATATCACTTCGTTCATTTTTCCCAAGGTTTTTATTCCTTTATATGATATAAATGCTGGTACTAGTAGTATTGTTATTAATATTTTTTTAGTAGTTAAAAAAGGAGTTATGTACATTATAAGCACGTTGCTTATGCCAGAAGAAAGTCCTGTGAGTAAGTAAATAAAATAGCTTGTAAAAATCAAATTTAGTATAGTGCCTAAAAAATTTCCAAAATATATCTTACTTAAATCCAATATATTATTGTCTGGATGTTTTTTACACATATAGCTTCCTATTAAGACCATATAAATTACATATATTCCTCCTATAGCCGCAGATATCCATCCGTCTTGTTTTGCTATTTTTACTACACTATTAGGTAAACTAAGCATACCTATTCCTATGATACTGCCTATGAGTATTAATGTATACTGGTGGTTAGTTAAGTATATTTCGCTATTTTTTTTCATAAATATGCATAATAGCATTGATTTACAACGCTATACCGAAAACAACGGTACTCCTTTCTTGCATTTACGGTTACGTATTTTTTTTCATCTTTAATCTAATTCTATCTTTTAGTGGTATAACTTCCGGTCTTTCTTTCATTTCTGGAATAGGTGCACGTATAAAGCTGTCCTTTAGGTCTTTTTTCCTAAATGAGAAGTATGCTACACCAAAACTATCCAATGAAGATAAATAAGATACTATAAAGAAATTTCCTAAAACTATTCCATACATTCCTAACCAATTTCCTAAGATCAGCATTGGATAAGAAATCATTCTTATGGATAAAGCCATTTCATAGTTCGGTATTAAAAAAGTAGCTACAGTACTTATACCTACTACTAAAAGTGTCGTGGGACTAACTATTTTTGCTTTTATAGCTGCATCCCCTATGATAATACCGCCTACCACACTTAATATTTGGCCTACTTTACCTGGAAGTCTTAGGCCTCCCTCTCTTAAAAACTCTACAGTTAAATTTATTGATATGATTGACATAAAAGGTGTCAATGCTATGCCCTTTCTTGACTGTAATATGCCCTTTATAAAATCTATGGGTATTAATTCTATATTAAATTTTATTAATGTTATATATACCGCTGGTAAATTTATTATTATAATTACAGATAGAAATCTAACAAGCCTGGAAAAGCTAGCCACTATTGTTCTCTGATTATAATCTTCCACAGCTTGAAAAAATTCTATAAAAATGCTAGGAATGCTCATTACAAAAGGAGTTCCCGATATAAAAACTGCTATTTTTCCTTCCAATAAGTTTGCCTCAATTATGTCTGGTCTTTCTGTAACTAGTGCCTGTGGAAATACAGAAAAAGTATGTTTTTCTATAAGTTGTTCTATTATACCTGCACCTGAAACTTTATCTACATTTATTGCCTTTATTCTTTCCCTAATACTGCTTAGGATTTTATCATCTGTAATATCTTCAATATACATTATAACAACATCTGTATCGCTTCTTTTTCCCAAGGTAAAATTCTCCATCTTTAAATTTTTATCTTTTATCTTTCTTTTTAAAATACTTATATTTACCTCAATATTTTCTACAAATCCTTCTCTACTGCCTCTTATACTAGTTTCATTTTCAGGATCACTTATGCCTCTGTACTCTCCCCCTACAGTATCTGCAACTATAATTTCATTGAAACCATCTACTACTATAGCAGTTTTTCCTCTTTTTAAATTCTTCCCAATCTCTACTAAATCTGAAAGCACTTTAGTATCAGATGCTGTTATATATTTTTTACTTATATATTCTATTTTATCTATATCACCCAAATTTATATTTGTACCCAACATTAAGGGCCTCAATATATCTCTATCTATTGTTTCTTTACTTGCCAATCCATTTATATAGAATATTTTACCTTCAATTTCATCCTTCCCAATTAATATATCCTTTATAACCAGTTGTGCTGGATTTCCTAAAAGTTCTTTGATTTCTTCTTGTTTTTTTTCAATTACACTAGATTTAAATTTCATGAAATCACCACCCTAATCCAGTTTCCCACAATTTTTCTAACCACATTATATATTGTGTATTTTTACAAAAAATATTCTACAATCCCTAGGTTATGCTATGGTGATGAAACAACGTTAAATTTAATTTTCACTATTATATCTTTCCTTTTTTATGAAGATGTCTTATGATAATAAACCCAACTATTATAAACACAAAAGTAAATATTCCTTCTGCTATTAACTCCATTTCTAATTCCTCCAACAATAAATTGTATATAGATTGACTTTCAAATATACTAGCTAAAAAATTATTTTCATAATATTTTTAGCTGGTATATTTGAATTAGTATTTTTAAATTGCTGTCCTTCAATAATGACATTTAGCCAATTTAGGGAGTTTACTAAATTTATTTATCTATATATGAATAAATATCTAATGTATAATTTCAAAATTATGTATCATATTATTAATGTGCTAATTATTGAAAATTTATTCAATGGAGAGATGTATATATGAAATTATTTATTGAAATAACTATACAAACCCTTTTAGCCTTTTTTTCCATACTTTTTATAACTAGAATACTGGGAAGACAGCAAGTAGCTCAACTTACTGTGTTTGAATATATAAATGGCATAACCTTTGGCTCTATAGCTGCCACCCTTGCCACTGACACCAATCAAAAAACTTGGCAGCACCTTATAGGACTTTTCATTTTTGGTTCTTTAACTTTTTTACTCTCCTATATATGTATGAAAAATAGAAATGCTTCTAAAATAATTCAAGGAGAACCAGTTATAGTAATAGAAAATGGTAAAATTTTAGAAGGTAATTTATCAAAATTCCACTATACTGCAGATGACTTAACTCATCTTCTTCGAAAAAAAGATATATTTGATTTAAATACTGTTAAATATGGAATTTTAGAAACTACTGGAGAAATAAGTATTCTAAAAAATGATGACTCCCAAATGTATTTGCAAAAAGAAGTTGTAATTACAGGTAATATAATATATGAAAATTTAAAAAAGCGAAATTTAGATGTGAAGTGGCTTTTAGATAATTTGAGCTTTATGGGCGTAAAAGACATAAAAGATGTATTTTTTGCTTATTTAGATGATAATAATAATTTATTTGTAGACAAAGTGGAGGATCACTTTAAAAAAGAAAATGATATAACGGAGTGAGAATATATTGTGAAGCAAGTGCCATAAGAAAAATCTGTCTTTAAGTCCACAATAAATATATTTTTTAAGACTGTTCGCAATACGCCAAGAAATTCTAATGTTTTCAAATTTCAATACCCTAAAGCTTTCAAACTCGCTTCTGACGGCGCTCAAACATGAAAGCTTCTTAACGGGTATTGAAATTTGAAAACAAAGAATTTCTAAGGCTAGCTCAATAGTCTAAAAAAATATATTTATTGTTACCTTAAAGACAGATTTTTCGATTCATGCATAGTTTATCTAGGGGAGAATACGGCCTACTAAAGGATGATTTTCCTCCGCTGCGCTACTGAAAATCTTTTATTGGCGGCAGCCAGGCTAAATAGTAAAACTAAGATTGATATAAAACAATACCTTACATCAAAATATATTAAACGTTTTCTACTTTTTTATTTTAATAAATAAGTAATTATTTATTATTCTAGAAGTTTAGCGCTTAAAATTTTTTTGGCGTGAGCCCGTTGATTTATAATGAGTGATCGAGATATAGGTTGAAACACATAAATATAGATTATAACAACGGATTCTAGCATCTAATCCCTATAACCCAGCACCTAAAAAACCTTTGGTACTAGGGATTGATGACTAGGGATTAGAGACTAAAGACTAAAACGAAAGGCTTCGCCTCCCAAACCACATACATATTAAACTAAAAATCTGATTTTAATGTAGTAATAAATGTGAAATTTAGGACTATTGAACTAGCCTTAGAACTTCTTATGTCTCACAGTTAAAGAACCGTTAAGAAGCTTTCATGTTTGAACGAGGAACGAGTGAGTTTGAAAGCTTTAGGGTCTTTAACTGTGAGACATTTAGAAGTTCTTGGCGTATTGTGAACAGTCCCAAATTACACATTTATTACGGAATTAAAATCAGATTTTTCTTCAATGTATTGCTTCACAATATTCTTATATTTTCTACATGTCTTTTTTTAGTAGTTCTTGAAATTTTTCTTCTGTTACTGGTGGACTATAATAATAACCTTGTATCTCATCACAAGAATTTTTTTTCATAAATTCAATTTGCTCTTCTGTTTCAACTCCTTCAGCTAATACTTTTAGTTTTAAGCTATGGGATAAGTTTATTATTGTTTTAGCCAAAGTTCCATCTTCTTTTTCTGGGTAATCCTTCACAAATTCCCTGTCTATTTTTACTTTATCAAAATGGAATCTTCTCAAATAACTTAAAGATGAATATCCTGTTCCAAAGTCATCCATAGCCATTTTCACTCCTAATTCTCTAATAGATTTTAACTGTTTTTGTATATTGTTTATATTATCTATTAAGACTCCTTCTGTAATTTCTATCTCTAAACAATGGCCTGGTAAATTATACTTTTCTAAAATTTCCTTTATGGTTTTATACATATCTGATTTCTTAAACTGTATAGGTGATATATTAACTGCAATAGTTATGTGTCTATTATATTCATTTATCCATAGGCTTAAATTTTTACAAGACTCTTCTATAACCCATTTTCCTATAGGAATTATCATATCCGTATTTTCTGCTATAGGTATGAATTGATTAGGGTACACCATTCCCATTTCATGACTATTCCATCTAATAAGTGCTTCTGCACCAACTATTTTTTCATTTTTTAATTCAACTTGTGGCTGGTAGTTTAAGTAGATCTCTCCTCTTTTTATAGCACTTCTAAGCAGATTTTCTATATTTATATCTTTTAAATATTTATCTCTAAGTCCTTGCTCATACATAACTACATTGTATTCTCCAATATCCTTAGCATAAGCTCTAGCTATATTAGCCTTTTCTACTAGCTCATCTATATTATTTGAATCCTTTGGATAATTACTTATTCCTATATCTCCTTTTAAATATACAAATTGCTCTTCTATAGTAAAAGGTAATTTTAAAGAGTTAGTTATTAATTTCGAAAACTGAAGAATTATATCTTCATTATTTTCTTCCTTTATTAATATTAAAAATTCATCGCTACTCATCCTAGAAAGTATACATTCTTCTTTGCAGTTTTCTCTAATTCTTTCAGTAAATTGAAGCATTAAATTATCTATAGTATTTACACCTAAGCTATTTTTAATAGTATCATAATTACTTATAATTATAGATATTATGTATATATTTTTTCCATCTAATTTATTCGCATCTGAAAATCTACGATTAAATATCTTTTTCATTAAACTTGCATTAGGCAGAGATGTAATAGTATCATAATTTTTAAGCTTATTTATACTTTCTTCCTTATTTTTTATGTCAGATAAATCCCTAAAAATTCCTATGTATCCACTAACTTTTTTGTAATCTCCTTTTACAGCTATTATAGTGAGTAACTTTGGATAAATTTTACCATTCTTTCGTTTGTCCCATATTTCACCTTGCCATCTTCCTTCGTTTATAATTGTTGCCCACATCTTTTTATAGAATTTCTTACTATGCTTTCCTGATTTAAAGTAGGATGTCTGAAGGCCAATCACCTCTTTATCATAATATCCTGTAATTTTACAAAAGGTTTTATTTACATATATTATATTTGTATGTGCATCTGTAAAAATTATGGCTTCTCCTGAATTTTCAAGAATACTCATAACCAGTTTTAATCTTCTAACTGTCCTTTTTCTCTTATAAATTATCACAGCACTTACGTATGATAACAATACTATTATTATTGTAAATATTATTATTATGCCTACTACACCTTTAAACCAACTTTCCTTTATTAAATTCAATTTATTCTTTGGAAAATAGCATACTAACGTCCAGTTGTCTCGTACATTATCTCCGTAAACATAAATATTTTCTTCATTTATTCTAATTAGCTCAACATTTTCTATACAATATATGCCTTTATTATTTTCCACATTTCCTATCTTTTTATTATCCGGTATACTCACATAATTTCCTTGAGTAAATATTATTTTATCATGGCTTAGAAGTGCAAATGCAAAATCTTCATTATTTTTAATATATCCCTTTAATTTTTTCCAAAGATATTCAGATTCATATTCAAAAACTAATTGTCCCACCTTTTGCTTATTTTTATCTTCTACATCTATCTTAAATTCCATAAAAGCTTTATCTATGGCTAAATCTTCTTTCTTTTGAAAATAAGCCACCGTTTTCCCTTGTGAATCTATAAATTTTATGCTTCTATATATTTTTTTATTATTAGCATATCTTTCAAACATTTTTTGCATATTATTTATATTCTCACCATTAGAATTATTTATATAATCGTTTACTTCGTTGGAGTCTTTTATTACTTTAAAATCAGTAACCACTGAATTAAGAGTATATTCTAAATCATATTTCAGTAATTGTACATCCTTTTGCTGCTTTATTTTTATTAGTTGCCTTTCATTTTTAATTTGCAATAAATAAACAGAGTATATAGTTATAACTAATATTAAAAATGAGGGTATCATTATTCTCAATAAATATTTTACTATGTTTTTTCGCCTTTTATATTGAAAAAGTTTCATAATGGTATACCCCTTTCTTTCAATTTCCCCTTATAGCCAAACAACGTATCTACACAATACCTCTTATACCATTATAAAACATACGTCAAAATATTACATACTTTTCATATGTTTTGTAGAAAATGAGATAGGTAGTAGATTAATTAAATTTATCATTTTTAATATGATTATTATTCTAAAACTCCTATAATTATGATTTATTTCATTATAATCCCCCATATACTAATTCGTATATTATTACAAAAAATAAAGACTGCTGATACATAAATTCATCAGCAATCTTCGACATTTTCCGGGAGGTGTCAGGCACCTATTTCTGAAGTACAGTTTGGACACTTTGTTGCTTCTATATCTATTTCAGTGCAACAGTATGGGCATTTCTTAGTGGTTACAACAGGTGCCTCTTTTTTCTTAAATTTATCAAATTGACGTATAACTATAAATATTGAAAAGGCAATTATTAAGAAGTCAATTACATTGTTTAAAAATAATCCATAATTTATAGTGGCTGCTCCAGCTTTCTTAGCTTCTGCTAATGAGTTAAATTCTTGTCCACTTAAGTTTATGTATAAATTAGAAAAGTCCACTTTTCCTACTAAGCTTCCTATTATAGGCATTATTATGTCATTTACTAAGGATGAAACAATTTTACCAAAAGCCCCTCCTATGATAACACCTACAGCTAAGTCTACTACATTCCCTTTTAAAGCAAATTTTTTAAATTCTTTTAACATGGCAATGGCTAACCTTAATTAAGTTAGCATTCCCTCCCTTCATATTAAATTAAATAGAACTTGTTATTCAGAGTCAATATACCATCATACCTAACTTTTATAGATAATAGGAGTATTCAAGTACATATTCCTAGAATAAAAATTCATTTTTAAATGGACTTAATATATTCATTATTATTTAATTATAATTATTAATAACTTATTTGTAAAGATTTAATTTAAATATATATTCTAAATATAATTTTAAAAACTTCTCTGAAATACATATTTGAGTTTTAATTATCAGTTGTAAAATTATGTTATAGATTTTACCCATTTATAAGATATATAATTAAAATATAATAATCATACGGAGGTATTGAATATGAAATTCATGGATTTACGAAGTGACACAGTTACAAACCCGACAGAAGAAATGAGAAAAGCTATGTTTTCTGCTGAAGTAGGAGACGATGTTTACGGTGACGACCCTACTGTAAAAGAACTAGAGGCATATGCTGCAAAACTTGTGGGAAAAGAAGCCGCTCTATTTGTTCCCAGTGGTACTTTTGGAAATCAGCTATGTCTTTTCACACACTGCAATAGAGGAGATGAAGTCATTTTAGGGGATGACTGCCACATAATAATGCATGAAGTGGGAGCTGCTTCTGTTATTGCTGGAGTCCAACTTAGAACAATTAATACCCATAAAGGCATGATGAATACTGAAGAAATTCAAAGAAAAATTAGAACTGCTGAGGAAGACATACACTATCCTGGTACAAGCTTAATATGTATTGAAAATGCCTATTCTAATGGTATTGTTCCACCTGTTACTTATATGGAAGAGGTTTTTTCCATAGCTAAAAAAAATAATTTAAGGGTTCATTTAGATGGTGCTAGACTTTTCAATGCTGCAACTTATTTAAAGGTTGACCCTAAAGAATTAACTAAATACTGCGATTCAGTGATGTTCTGCCTTTCAAAGGGTCTTTGTGCTCCTGTGGGCTCCATAGTAGCTGGAGATAAGGATTTTATAGATAGAGCTAAGAAAAAGAGAAAATTAATGGGTGGAGGATTAAGACAAAGTGGAATTCTTGCAGCTGCTGGATTGTTAGCTTTAAAAGACATGACTAAAAGATTATCAGATGACCACAAAAATGCTTTAATTTTAGCAGATGAACTTTCTAAAATACCTGGATTTAAAGTTTTCAAAGATGATGTTCAAATAAATATGGTTTTCTTCAGCATGGAGGACAGCAGCGTATCTGGGGAAAAACTAAAAGATGAACTGTTAAAGAAAGGTATAAAGATAAATCCTCCTGAAAATGGCCTTATGAGGTTTGTAACTCACTACTGGATTAAGGAAGAAGACGTTTATTATATTGTGAAATGCATAAGGGAACTTTTGTAATTAATACGTAAAATTTAGTTATATGATTAACCCACAAAAAGCATTACACTACTTGAATTATGAAACTTTTCTGGAATGACCTGCATAAGAAGCGAAGGGACTATTTAAATTTATTGTTCCCAGCTCTTATGCAAGTCCTGGAGGAAAAATTTCATAATTCCACCACATTGTACCTTATTGTGGATTAATCAGTTATATATACATCAACTAAACTATTTTTCATAAAATTGCTTGTTTATATAAAACTAGAGTTTTTACTTTTTAAAAGTATTGCTCTAGTTTTATTTTTGTCATTGTAATTAATTCTTTAATTTTCTGCTTATTTAATTGCTTAGTTTTTTAATTTTTTACTTATCATTTTAATTTTTTACTTAACTTTTGAATTTTTCCGCTTAATTTTTAAACTTTTTTTCTTAATTACTTAATTTGAAGTCCATATTCAACCAGTTACTTATTTTTCTAGTTAAATAATAAATTAGCTCTTTAATTATAAGCTTTGGATTTATGAATATTTTTGTATGCAATTACTAAAAATAATAAAGTAATTACAATGCTTTTCCCAAATACATAAATCTATTATAAAAATTAAATTATAATTAATGAACATAATACGTTAGAAAGGAGATTTGAGAAAATATATTCTTATATTTCTCACTAAAAATAAATATGAATGAGAAAAATACCAAATCCTATTGGATAGATTCCACAGAGGACACAAACTTTCCTTCACTAGATAGAGATATTCATGTAGATGTAGCAATTGTAGGTGCAGGTATAAGTGGAATAACCTGTGCCTATCTTTTAAAGCAGGAAGGTGTAAAACTTGCTCTAATAGATAGCGATAAGATAGCAAAATCTACTTCTGGGCACACCACTGCTAAAT
Organism: Haloimpatiens massiliensis; assembly: GCF_900184255.1. Taxonomy (NCBI): domain Bacteria; kingdom Bacillati; phylum Bacillota; class Clostridia; order Eubacteriales; family Clostridiaceae; genus Haloimpatiens; species Haloimpatiens massiliensis. The sequence continues at coordinate 362,545 of NZ_LT854639.1, forward strand.
TAACGTCTCAGCATGACCTTATATATTCTAAGTTAATAAATTCTCTTGGAAATACTATAGCTAAGGAATATGCTGATGCTAACGAAAAAGCCATAGAACTTGTAAATAAACTCTCTAGGAATTTAAAAATAGATTGTGATCTTGAGAAGTTACCTGCTTATGTGTACACTGAAGATAAAAATTACATACATAAAATAGAAGATGAGGTAGGCGCTGCTGTAAATTTAGGACTGAAAGCTAGCTATGTAAATGAAATTCCTCTTAACTTACCTATAAAAGCAGGCATTTGCTTTGAAGACCAGTACCAATTTCATCCTAGAAAGTATTTATTGGGTTTGTCAAAAGAAATATCTAGTGGCAACTCCACTAACGATTGTAGTATATTTGAAAACACTGCCATAGTAGATGTTGAATATGGAAATCCTTGTGTTCTAACCTCAAAAGAAGGGAAAAAAATTACTTGTTCAAAAGTAATTCTATGTTCACATTTTCCATTTTACGATGGTTTTGGATTATATTTCGCTAGATTGAAGCCTGAAAGATCTTACATAGTATGTGCAAAATCTAAAGATAAGTTTCCCACTGGAATGTTTATAAATGCCGAAACCCCCACTCGTTCCCTTAGACGCCAAAAACATAATGACGGTGAGTTAATTCTTATAGCAGGAGAAAATCACAGAACAGCTCATGGAGAAAATACTATAAACCACTTTGAAAGATTAAAGGAATTCGGAAACTCCTTATTCCAAATAGAAGATTTTCCTTATAGTTGGTCCGCACAAGATTATACAACTCTTGATTATATACCTTATGTGGGAAATTTAACCTCTTCGAAAAAAAACATATATGTAGCCGCAGGTTTTAGAAAATGGGGCATGACCAACGGCACAGCTTCCGCTATGATTATAAGAGACTTGATAATAAACGGTAAGAGTCCATGGCAGAATGCATATAGTCCTTCACGGACTAATTTTACAGCCTCCGCGAAAAACTTCATAACTGTAAACTCCGATACAGCAAAACATCTTGTTAAAGGGAAGCTAACTGCAGGTGAAAAGGACGCTCATGTCTCTATAGGTGAAGGTACGGTAGTCGAAATAGACGGCAAAAAGTATGGTGTTTATAGAGATTCCACTGAAAATCTTCATATAGTTGATACTACTTGTACACATATGGGATGTGATTTAAACTGGAATGCAGCAGAAAAATCCTGGGATTGTCCTTGCCACGGTTCAAGATTTTCCTACGAAGGACACGTAATTGAAGGTCCTGCCACAAGAGATTTAAACCACTACAAGGAGTCTCCTAATAAAATATCCCCCAATATACTCTAAGAATAAATTGCGACGCAATTTATGGCTTAAGTGTGCTAGTTAGCCAGTGGGCTAGAGGGCTAGTAAAGGATAATTTTTCTTCATTGCATTATGAAAATTTTACAATTTTAAAAGGAGCTGTCGTACTAAGAATAAATCCTACTATATATTGTGCTAAATTTAAACTTGCAAAACAATATATTGTATGTGAATTCTTTAATGCAACAGCCTCTTTTTGGCTTAACTTAAATCTTTTATTAGCGATAGCCAGCGAAAATACTAAAACTAAAATTTATACAACCCTATGCCTCACGGCAAAATGAATTAAATTTTAGCCATTATCTTATTTTGATAAGTATCATATAATTTTTAGAAAGGCTACGCCTAAAAAATATTATGAGCGCTTTCCTATTTATAAATTAAAGATTTTCCATAGCGAAGCGGAGGAAAATCCTCCTTTAGTAGGCTGTTCTCTCCCCGTGACGATATACGCATGACCTGAAAAATCTGCTTTTAAGGGAACAATAAATATATTTTTTTAGACTATTGAGCTAGCTTTAGAAATTCTTTGTTTTCAAATTTGAATACCCGTTAAGAAGCTTTCATTGCCTGAATGAGGAACGAGTGAGTTTGAAAGCTTTAGGGTATTCAAATTTGAAAACATTAGAATTTCTTAGCGTACTGCGAACAGTCTAAAAAAATATATTTATTGTGGACTTAAAAGCAGATTTTTCCTACGCCACTTACGTCACAATTTTCTTACAAAATGTCATTTATTAAACTATTTTATGAGAAGCATAGTGTTCCTCTGCATCTTTTTGTTTTTCCTCTAAGTAATTACATATATCCTTAAAGTCTTGAATCCACTTAATCTTGGCAAGTTCTCTTAAATCTAAAACTATGCCTGTGCTTTTTTGTTTTATACATTCCATATTATATATTGGTGTTTCCACAAAACCTTTTTTATAATTATATACACAAGGTACAAAGTTATCCCAGTTATTTTCAAAATATTTAGTTTTAGCAAAACATAATCTATATATATGAAAAATCATTCCCAAAGCTGAACTCTTTTTTGCAAATCTGTGACTAAAATATTCCTGATCCGGGTATTTTTCCTGAAGTCTTACCCAGTAAAGTCTTTCATTTGGATGAAGATTGTATTTATCTAGTATTTTGCACTTTTCATGGCCTAGCTCTTCTCTCATTATTTTTTCTCTTTGCTGTGCCTCTAAACCTTTTAAAGTATCATTGTCCATAAACATACTTCTAACCTCCAAATCTTATATATATTATACTTCATCTTATATTCTATTCTCCAACCATCCACAATTCCAATATGGATTATTTATAAACAATATTTTATCTATAGATTATCTCAATTTCATAAATTTCTAATATATCAAACTTCGACTATATTCCCTATATATCGGTAGGTGCCTGACACCTGAATATTTTCTTTCATTAATTCAAATACTATTATAGAAAAATAATTTAATTTGAAGGGAGTTTTATAGAATGACCGTTGTAAATAAATTAGCTCAAACTTTAGAAATGATTAAGGCATCAGAATCCAGCTGCAAAACTTTTTCTATGGATACAGATGATCCTCAAGCAAAGAAATTATTTAATCAAGTGGCTGAAAACTTAAAGATGTGTGAAGGTATGCTTCAAAGTAGAGTTAACTACATTATGAGTGAAGAACCTCAATATCAACCTCAAGAACAACAAAAGCAAATTGACCAACAAATACAAGCTGAAAATCAACAACAGTAAATATAAATTAATAAGCACCTTATGGCTTAATTATGCTAGTCTGCCACTCAGCTAAAATTTAGTATATTCCTCCATAAGACACTGGTTTTATATGTCTTAACTATAGTGTTTAGTTAGCTATGGTCATAAAAGATTTAAAGTGAACTAAAATAAATGGCTGTCGCATTAAGGAATTCACTACAATATATTGTTTTACAAGTTTAAAGTTGACACAATATACCGTAGAATTTATTCTTAGTGCAACAGCCCCTTTATTTTTTACCTCTGTCTTAAATGGATGTTGAAAATTAATATGAAATTACTATTCAAAGGTAGAATGATACACCAAGCATTAGAAAGACTCAATTCCTTATATATCAAAAGTTATATATCTTCCTAGGATTGCATCTATTGTTTGTTTATCTTCACGGTCTGCATATATTGTAAGCATGTAATATCCCTTGTTCACTTCTTCTATAGGCTTGAATAGCATTATTATGGCTGTGCTTATAGCTGCCACTATAGAAAATACAGCTGACGTTAAAATAGTAGATACCAGTGAACCTCCTGACGAAATAGGATTTAAAATAGGCATGGGTATTACTGAATTCCCATGAAATAATCCTATAAGAGCGCCTATTATGCCTCCACAGACCGCTGCTTTTAAAATACTTTTTACTTCTCGCTTGAATATAATACAAGTACTGGATACTTCCTCTACATAATTATCTGTAAGCTGTTTGCTGTTTAAATTGTAGATTCCATTATTATTAAAGTCATCAATAGCTCCCTGTAATTCCTCTTTTTTAGAAAATATTTTTGTAACTCTATAGGTGTACCTAGGAATGTTCTCCAGCTTATTCTTCATCTTTTCATGTAATGCATTTTGAGCTTCTTCCTGGTCTATCTTTGCTTTAACTTTCCTATCTAATTCTTTCATTTTTTCTTTTCTTCTCAACTCTTCTTTAATTTCTACTTTTTCTTTTTTTCCTATCACCTCTTTGTTATCTTCTACTTTAAGTTTTCCTTTATATTCTACCCCATCTAGGTTTTGTTCCATTTTTAATTCATTATTTTTCTCTACGTTATCTATATTATCTTTTCTTATTTTATATATATTTTCTTTTCCTATTTCATCTATATTTTCTTTTCCTATTTCATCTATATTTTCTTTTCCTATTTCATCTGCATTATTTTTTCCTATTTTATCTATATTTTCTTTTCTTATTTTATCTATATTATTTTTTATTTGCTCATTTTCATTTTTTTCTTCTCTACACATTTTTCTCCTCTTTGTAAAATTCTTTTATTTTTATTATTTTTTATTTATGCACTTTTAACAACTTAAAAATTTATAACTGTTCTTTACTTAATTCAAACTTATAAGATTTTCTGTAAGACAAATATTAAACTTCTAATGAGTTAACGACCTGTATCCAGTTACTTCATTTGAAATGAAGGCATGCTTATCTCTAATAACTCATCTATTTTAGTTTGAGTAAGATTGCTTATGGCATCTTCAGAACCTATTATCCAACCACTATTGTATACATGCTCTTGTGGTGAATTATAGGCTGGCTTTATTACTTGAAGATAATTTTTCACCACATCTGGTATTTCATTTTCCTGAACTAAAAGTATTGGTGCATGCTTACCTTTATGAGATAAAACTGTGGATGTTACAGCAATTTGCCATTGCTTTGGATTTACAAATATGAAATTATGTCCAGGTTCCGAAATACCCCATCCAAAATCTCTAGGTCTTTTTCCTATCCACCAAGCAAAATTTTTACCTAAATCCTTATAGCTTGCAAATCCTACCGATGTACTGTATACATCATTACCTAATGGAATTCTTTGCACATGACCGTATTTGGAAAGTTGCTTTTCTGTAGAATTTAAAATAAGTTCTTGCCCTCCTAAAATGTATATATATGCTTTTCCGTGTCTGTTTTTTAGAGCTTTTTCAACCTCTTTTGGAATTTTATCTTTTTGTATAAAAAAGAAACCATCGCCTGAATGAGAACTCCATGCTGCTTGTGGTAATGCATACTGTGGATTTTCAATAGAGGTTATTATTACTGCATCTCTGTGATCTCCATTTAATGCTGCTAAATAATTATCTATGTTTAAACTTAAAGCAAAAACGTTATCACCATTTATATGCCTATACTTAAGTTTCCTATTATCTAGAGTTTTTAATACACTAGCATCCACATTTCCTATTACAATGATTTTCGTATTTCCATCTAGAAATATTCCTTCAGGCTTTAGTCTATCTATCTCCTTTAAGGTTTCCTCTGGTACATGCTCCTTTTTAGTATAAAGTATTGGAGCATTTATAGGTTCATGTGAAATTCTAGCTGCCAACATGGCATCCTTCATTTTATCATCTCTCACTAATATAACTGCATTAGGCCTGTTATACTTAAATGAGGATGGATAGGCCACTTGAGTTATAGCTACTGTAGTTCCATACAAAGTTTTCCCTTGAATTCTTACTGTATTACTGGTGACTTTTTGCTCTATAGAATTTCCCTTTAAAATTGTTTTACTCCTATGATAATAAGGTTTGTATATGAACAAGAAATATATAGCTACAGCTAAAAGAATTAATGCAATTGTCAAAACTACTCTATATATTTTTCTTAAAATTTCATTAGTCATAAATAATCCCTTTCTTCCATCAGTTGTATTATAATTCCTTACATAATACCTATTTTTCTACCATTCCTAACAAGTATCCAATTTGGTATGTATGAAGTTAAAAATCCTATAAAAGCTGAAAACTGCATAAATCCAAACCAAGATATATTTTTTTCACTTAGAATTACTGGTAAATATACCCTATGAAGCCACCACATACTTATGAACATACCCACTGAAACTGCAATGATAGAAATAATTGTAAGAGGTAAACTCTCCCTAACTGCTTCCTTATGTTCTATTCCCTTCATCTCAGCTATCATAGCTGGCATAAATACGAATAAATTTAACAAAAAAGCAATTATAAAAGATATTATCATATTTAAAATCATAGGATTACCTAATAGGTAGGAACCGTATCTTCCATAGAAAGATATTAAAGGTGATCCTACATAAGTAGATATGTAGTTAACTCCTATTATTGCCGATGCCCCAAAAGCTATACTCATAATTGTGGCAACAGCAGCCTGCTTCCATAATGGTCTTAGCCAAACTGCATTTTGGTTCATTTTCATCCAAGGGGAGTTTATATAACATATTATGTAAAGCCATAATCCCACAGGTCCCAAAACCAGTACTGCCAATATCCACATAACTTTAGTTAAAGTATTTAATCTTTTCATCCTGTAAAAAGCATGTAGTCCGGTCCAAAGAGCCCCCATTAATGAGATTAAACTGAGTATTATAGAAATTACATCTACTCCGCTAACTCCTTGAGGTCCTAATGTTTTATATGGTTGTATTTCTTGAGAGTAATCTGCTCTAGCCTGAACAGAAAAATCTATTACATCTTCATTTCCTATTACCCAAATATTATTAAATGGTCCTTCTGTAGGATTAACCCAATAATTAGGCTTATTTCTCCACAGATGATTTTCTGTTAAAGTAGACAATTTATCTTTATCCGTCCATAAAATCGGCCCTGCTTTGGCCTTCAGAGAAAGCTGACTACCTAATATAGCCATAGTAGGTTCTTGCCTTGAACAAATCATAAAGCTTTGGTGATTGTCGTTTCTACTTCTATTTATATTCCAGCCAACACCCTCCTCATTATCATAGAACCTGGAAAAATTAATGGCAAAGCTATCTGCACTGCGCCCTGAAATAACTTTAGTTGGTGTATTTAAATTTTTATTTAAATTCTGTACAAAATCTTCTCCAGCATTATTCTTCTTGCCTAATATATATAGTTTATCTAACTTTACATCTTTTATTGCCTGTTTTGATGCATTATAAAGCTGATTATCTTTATTTAAGTATAGTAATAGTCCTCCATTTCTAACTATCCAAGGTGCTACTGGTATAGCCATCAAAGGCTCTTTATCTGAGATTATAAATCCATACTTTTCTTGATTATATTCATTTCCATTCTGAAAGTTTTGCATTTCGTACACCTTTGATAAAAGTTCATTTGTATTTTCATAGCTTACAGCCTTCACTCTAAGTCCAGTATTTTCAAAGTCTTTTCTTAAATCTTCTATATTTGATCCTAAAAGTAATATCTGTGAATTATCTAAAGATAATATACCCTTGGGAAGTGTACTCTTAGCGTAATTTAAAATACTCTCTCTATTGCTGCTATTTATTTGTAGAATAGGGCTATTGTACTCTTTTACCAATGGCATTAAACTCAAAACCTGTTGCCATTCATCTGATTTAATTACTATAAATCCATTAGGCTTACTTTTATAATCCCCAACTGGAAATAAAATATCAGCAGTTTTTATGCCTATATCCTCCTTAGATTTTCCCATAACTCGTACGGTATTTCCTGTATTTAAATGAACCCTCTCATTTTTTAAATTTATTTTTTCTGGGAAAATAGCATTTTTTAAAATTCTCATTTGACCTACAACTAATACAATACATAAAAGTGTAGCTACATATACAGATGCTTTTTTCATTTATATCACTCTCCACTAATTGCTCCTTAATCATTATTAATCTATCTATGAATTTACACCCTGTGAACTCTCCCTCCACTTGCTTACGCTGAAATGGGAGCTTCTTGTTTAAAATATACCTACCTATATATTAATATTTGCTTTTCTATCTATAAAAATACACAAAAGACGTGACAATTTTTCATCACGCCTTTTGTGTATTTATTCGACATAATACGGTAGGTGACAGTCACCTGGCGATGACTGTCACCTATTCTATCATTTTATATCCAACTCCAAAAATTGTTTCTATTATTGAGTTTACTTTGTTCTCTTTGAGTTTTTTTCTTATTCTTTGAACATGTATGTCTACAGTTCTAGTATCGCCTATAAAATCAAACCCCCAAACTCTTTCTAAAAGTTCTTGCCGATAGAATACTCTGCCTTTATTTTCTGCAAGAAATACTAATAAATCAAATTCTTTATTGGTTAACTTAACTTCTATGCTGTTTTTTAATACTCTTCTTTTTTCTTTGTATATAATTATATGTTTTTTTAAATTCAATACCTGACACAATTCTCCATTACTATCTTTTGCACAAAGTTTTATTCTTCTAAAAATAGCTTTAACTTTAACTGTAAATTCTCTAATATCGAAAGGTTTTGGTATATAATCATCTGCACCTAGTTCAATGGCTAAAATTTCTTCAGTAATATCTTTTGCATCAGTTATGGTCACTATGGGGATTATAAACTCTCTTGCTACAACTTTGCATAGTTCAATTCCATTTATATCTGGAATATTCAAATCTAAAACCAACATATCTGGTTTGTATTTATGCAAAAAATATATGGCTTTCTTGCCCTCTTTAATAGCAATGGCATTAAAGCCTTCTTTATGAAGTGCTTCACAAATAGTTTTGGATATTAAATTTTCCGGTTCTATAATGAGAATTTTTTTTGTTTCCATAAATATCACCCATATTAAATTTTATTACAGGATGCATATGTAAAAAGTTACAAATCAGATACAAATTAGCCTTATATTGAAACATTTATAGAATATAATCTTTAGATATAACAAAGAAGCTTTAATTAAATAATAGAAACTTATATATAGCACTTTTGTGAAATTTATATTATAGCACTATTTATCATTTAGATAGTAAGCAAAAGAAAGTGAGGAGATAATTTTGTGCGGCTTTGTAGGTTTTTTCACTAATGAAAAAGTTAAAAATACTGATATTGAAAATATAAGGAAGATGAATTCCAAGATACAGCATAGGGGTCCTGATGATGAAGGTATATACTATGGTCATAATATTTTGTTAGTTTTTAGAAGGTTAAGCATAATAGCTTTAGACTCAGGTAAACAGCCTTTTTCCTATAACAATGACAATTACCACATTATTTTTAATGGTGAAATCTATAATTATATTGAATTAAAGGAAAAGCTTATAAATGAAGGTCTAGAGTTTTCTACAGATACAGAAGCAGAAGTTATATTAGCACTCTATAAACACAAGGGTAGAGACTTTGTAAAAGAACTTAGGGGCATGTTTGCCTTTGCCATATGGGATGAAGTTAATAAAAAACTTTTCTGTGCTAGAGATCCTTTTGGTATTAAACCCTTTTATTATATAGATAATGATAATAGCCTTTATTTTGCATCAGAACTTAAAAGTTTCACGGGCATAACTGATAAATATTCTAATGAAATCCGCCAAGATTCACTACATAATTATTTAACCTTTCAGTTTGTCCCTGAACCTAACACCATGTTTAATGATATAAAACTCTTAGAATCAGGATGTATTTTAGAAAAAAGCTTAAATGAAAAAATTAATATTACAAAGTATTGGTATCCTAAGTTTAATCCTATAATTAAAGACACTAACGAAAAAATATCGGAAATAAAAACCGTTTTAGAGAATTCTGTTAAAATACATATGAGAAGCGATGTTCCAGTTGGGTGTTTCCTATCTGGTGGTATTGATTCCACTATAATAGCTTTGCTAGCTAAAAAATTTAATCCTCACATCAAAACTTTTACCATAGGGTTTAATAGAAATGGTTATAGTGAAGTAGATTTAGCTAAAGAAACTGCAGAAGAATTAGAACTTGAAAATATAAGCCGAACCATAGATTGTGATGAATTTATAAAAGACATTGAAAAAATAGTATGGCACATGGATTCGCCAGTGGCAGATCCTTCACTTATACCAATATACTATATTTCAAAAGAAGCCAGAAAACATGTGAAAGTAATACTATCTGGTGAGGGTTCCGATGAACTTTTTGGGGGATATGGAATATATCATGAACCACAATCTTTGAAAATGTTCTCTCACATACCGGCCTCTGTTAAAAGGGCTTTAAAACATATTGCTTATATTTGTCCGGAAGGGGTTAAAGGTAAAAGCTTTATAGAAAGAGGCTGTACTCCTTTAGAAGAACGCTATGTTGGAAATGCTAAGATTTTTAAGGACTATGAGAAAATGGATTTTCTTAAGAATTATAACAAAGCTTTCACATACAATTTGGTTACAAAGCCTCTTTATGAAGCCGCTGTAAATTATGATGACATTACAAAAATGCAATATATAGATATAAATACTTGGCTAAAAGGTGATATTCTCATAAAATCTGATAGAATGTCCATGGCTAATTCCTTAGAATTAAGAGTTCCCTTCCTAGATAAGGAAGTGTTTAAAGTTGCTTCTAGCCTTATGACTTCTGATAAAGTACATAATAGTACCACTAAATATCTTCTTAGGGAAACTTTCAAGGATGATTTGCCTATGGATAATATAATTAGAAAAAAACTAGGATATCCAGTGCCTATCCGCCACTGGCTAAAAAACGAACTTTATTCTTGGGCTGAATCCACTATTAAAAATAGCATGGCAGATGAATATATAAATAAGGAAAATACCTTGAAAATGCTAAAAATACACAAAACTGGTCATATAGATTACAGCAGAAAGCTGTGGACAATAATTACATTTATTTTATGGCATAAAGTGTTTATTGAAGAAGTCAGCTGCGAAGCTAAAGCTATTTAAAGAATATATTGTGACATAATACATTGAAGAAAAATCTAATTTTAATTGCGTAATAAATGTGTAATTTGGGACTGTTCACAATTCCACATTTATTACTACATTAAAATCAGATTTTTAGTTTAATTTGTTTATAGTTGGAGAGAGAAGCCTACTAAAGGAGGATTTTCCTCCACTATGTTACGGAAAATCTTTAATTAAATAAATGGGATAGCAAAAAGCTATAACTGTTCCATTAAATGGAGTAGTTATAGCTTTTCTTTAAGGGCTTAAAAATCTTTTATTGGCCATAGCCAGCCTAAATAAACTCCGCCTGAAAATTAAGAACTGCCACTAAATCATTTTGGGACTAATATAAATCCTTAGTCATCAAATAAAATTTTCTAACAGGCTAACTTTAGCTCGGTAAGTACTTTTTCTATAGGTATATCTTTTTTAACTTGCTCATAAACAAAATATACTAGTTCTTTAGCCGCTAGGCTTTTGATGGATTTATATATTTAGCGAATTCCTTAATTTGCATTGTGATTCCTAATGGAGAAATTTTTTATTTTATGAGTTTATTGAAATGTAAATTTAAATAGTTAATGCGATTTCTATCAATGAGACTATCGTCCCACTTTAAGTGACTCAAAATCTATATATTGAGCTACTAATTTTAGCAGTTAGTATATGTTCTGAGATTTTAAGTAAAGACTTTGTGCCATCTAAATTTATTAATCCATTAATAATAGTGATTACATGATGAAATTGTGGCTTATTCATTCCATAGTTTACATCATTTAAGTAATTGTAAAGTTCATCATTAATGGATATAATATTATTAAATTTATTTGGCATACTGACCACCTCCAGGTAATATTTGTGTTGTAACTTATATTTAACACGGAAAAAGTCAGTGTACCATATTTATTTTTTGGTAATAGTACCAATTCAACTTTTTATTTTGCAGAATTAAAGTAATTAATTTATGAATAAGTAACAAGAGAACAGTTAGTAAAAGTTAGAGTCCTTCAAAAAGTTCAGCTTTGCTGAATTTTCACCACAACTATTACTTTTTAGCTATTACCTATTACTTATCTACAAGTTCTTATTTATCCAACAATTAAAGTTATATATTATTATATATAAATCCTAATCATACCTACATATTTACGCTGGCTACCGCCCAATAAAAGATTTTTAAAGCGCTAAAGAGAAAAGGAGCTGTTGCACTAAGAATAAATTCTACAATATATTGTTTTAACTTTAAACTTCCAAAACAATATATTGCATGTGAATTCCTTAATGCAACAGCTCCCTTTTTCATTTTATGCATGAACTGAAAAATCTGTCTTTAAGGTAACAATAAATATATTTTCTTAGACTATTGAGCTAGCCTTAGAAATTCTTTGTTTTGAAATTTCAATACCCGTTAAGAAGCTTTCATGTTTGAGCGCCGTCAGAAGCGAGTTTGAAAGCTTTAGGGTATTGAAATTTGAAAACATTAGAATTTCTTGGCGTATTGCGAGTAGTCTAAGAAAATATATTTATTCTGGACTTAAAGACAGATTTTTCTTATTGCACTTGCTTCACAATTTTCTTATGATGCTAACTGTAAAAATTCATCCATAGTTATAGAATATTGAATTTCCTTTGGTAATTCCTTATCCTCTGTAAAACCTAATTTTTTAAACGCCCTTTGAGAACGTCTATTTTTATAATTAATTTTAGCCACCACTTCATCAACTCTCCATTGAAAAAATGCATGTTTTAATCCTTCAAATATTGCATTAGTGCCTAATCCCTTGCCCCACTTTTCCTTATCGCCAATTACTATTACCATTTCTGCTGCACTGCTTTTAGGAACAAGTCTTAAAAAGCCAACAGGCTCTTCTTCCTTAGTAGTTACCATAAAAAAACTTCCATCTTGATTAAATAAATGAGTTAAAATTGGCATGTTAACTCTGTATATTACTTGTTCAATACTCTTACTAACATTTTGTCTTTCATTTAAATATTGCGTAACTTCATAATCTTTTAGCCAATCTACGATCATCCAAGCATCTGATTTAAACACTTCCTGACGCAATTGCACCTTACCATTCATTTTGCATACCTGTTGTATAAAATCTACTAAAAGCTAATATTTAGAGATTTATTCCTTATTCAACGCAACCTGTTTCGTCATAAGACTACTCCAGTTTGATATGTTGCTCCAAAGGCTTAAATTCCTGCACAACGCACAGTACATATACAAGTTTACGTTTAAGTGTAATATCTTGTATTTACTTATTTTGCTTGGTTGTCGCTAACTACTTACGCAAGTAGTCTTATTCATACACTAACCCCCTCTAGGTTTTACCCTATGATTACACCACTTTCGCAATGTATGGGATTCACAATAGCTAATTAATATTATACACAAAATAAGATAAAATATACATGTGAATTTATATTACATTCCGTTATATTTTGGTAGATTTAATACAACAGTTCACCTCCTCCATAAAATAATAAAACCCTACTTAGGGATTTTCTTACATCTCAGTGGGTTTTAAATCAAATATATGTAAGGCGTGTAAGCCTCAATCTTTTATATCAAATACTGTATTGTACTGTCAATGGCTGGAATTTACCTCTACTAAGGTTTATTTAAAAATGGAAGTTAAAAAGTGCCTTTCCCTTAGTTTTGCTCCCTAATCTAACTACACTCCATTAAATCCAAATTAATTGAAAAAAAAGTTAGTTAATTAACATTTTCGTAAGAAATTCTTCATTTTTATAGTATGCATTTTGTAATATGTTTCCTTTAATATTAAATTATAATATTAATTTAACTTAAACTGCTCGAACCACAAGTTTTTACACTAAATTCTATAAACAAAGTACTAAAATAGCTAATCCATATATGGATATTATATCACTGATATTTAAGGAGGTTATTATGGAAGGCATGTGCAATGATAATCAAATTTACAAGAGAAAAAAATTAAAAAAACGAAATATTAAGATTAATAGATTTAAATACAAAATAATGTTCCTCACCCTGCTTATTATCATCCTCCTAATTTATTTTTCAAGTAATTTAATGAATGATAAAAATTACAATTATAAATTAGGTAAAAAAATATATACATCAATGAATGATAAACAAAATAGAACAAAGGCCTATGTCAGCGCTGTATATCTCAATGGCGGCTATTCTGAAAATACCTGCGTATATTTTTTAGCTGAGGTTTTAAGAATGAGTGGCGAAAAAATTGATGTTAGTGTTTGTAATACTGCTAAAATTTTAGATATAATGAAAAGGGACGGCTGGAAAATAGAAAGAAATTATAAAAAGTTAAAGCCAGGAGATATTTGCTTTACTACTGATGAATCATTGAATAAGAATGGAACTCCAACCCACACCTATATATTTATGGGATGGAAAAAAGAAGGAAATTATGATTATGCCTATATTTGTGACAATCAAGCTAAAGATTATAATGGCAAAATATATCATTTAAGAAACATAACAAAAGCAGAAAAGATGGGTAAAAACGTTAAGGAACCTTTTAGCTTTTTTATGTATAAAAAATAATTTCTATACTTATTATATACATTTAAAACAGTAAAGCTAGTGATTGTGCACTAATAGCTGTCGATTGCACTCTAACCACTAAACAGGCTGATACTAAAATATACTAATACGGGGGGATGGACGTGGAGGACACTTATAATGTACTTGTAGTGGATGATGAAAAAGAAATTAGGGATGCTATTGAAGTATACTTAAGAAGTATGGAAAACATAAAAATAATAAAAGCAGCGGATGGATTAGATGCTTTAGATGCTCTAGAAAATAATGAGGTTCACGTAATACTTTTAGATATAATGATGCCTAAATTGGATGGCATACGAACCTGCATGAAGATAAGAGAAAAAAGAAATATCCCTATTATAATGTTATCTGCTAAAAGTGAGGATACAGATAAAATTTTGGGACTAAATATAGGCGCTGATGACTATATAACTAAGCCCTTTAATCCATTGGAGCTAGTGGCAAGGGTAAAATCTCAACTCAGGAGATATATAAATTTTGGGAATTTCCCTAAAAACTCTAATGATCAAATAGTTATAGATGGACTAGTCATAAATAAAACAAGACATGAGGTTACTGTTGATGGAAGCTCTGTAAAGCTTACCCCTATAGAATACGATATACTTCTGCTTTTAGCTGAAAACCGAGGCAGGGTTTTCCCTTCTAATGAAATATATGAAAGGGTTTGGAATGAGCCTTCCTTTAAGACAGAAAATACCGTATCAGTGCATATACGAAGGCTTAGAAAAAAAATCGAAATAAATCCTAAAGAGCCTAGATATGTAAAGGTGGTGTGGGGAGTTGGATACAAAATTGAAAAATAAGCTCCTAAATAACTCAAGTTTGTGCAATTTTCTAGAAAGATTTATACTTATTTTATTTATAGCGCTTATAATTCTTTTTACTATAATAAATTCCAATATGTCTTCTATTCACTATAAAAAAGAAGACATTAATTCTACAGAAAGTTCTTTAACGCAAATAAATTCAAAAATTGATACTGTAAAAAACTATGAAAAGGGTAAAATAGATATTAATTTGATAGATTTCAACGCCTGGATGCTACATTGCGCAACACCTAGTAATTTATCTGTTTATAAAAAAACCAATAATTTGAGAATACTCTCTGAAAAATCTCAAGAAGAACTTACTAAATTAAGCAAAAATTTAAAACCTACATGGGCTGGAAATGATTATAGTCGATTAGTAAAGTTTATAGTAATTGATAAAAACAAGCTTACATTTATCACTAACGATATGGATAATATAGATTTTATTAAAAACAATGTTAAAGCATTTTCTCAAGAAGATGGTCAGTTTTATAATTATGTTTCCAGTAAAGGCAAGTGGTACAATTTGTCCTATAATTCTTCTTCGGCACCTGCACACAACTATGATGATTCAAATTCTAACAATTCAAATATTATTATACACAACCCTGGAAATTTTGTTGAGGCATATTGGTTTCCAATAGACTATGAATATTCTAGAGAAGATAACTTATTACTTGAAAAATTATTTAATGAATCCAAACAAAATTTAACTTCTCAAGTAACTTCTTTAAAATCCAACATTGTAAGAATGAAAAATGATATAACTAAAGCTAAAGTAGCAATAGTTATTTGTTGCATTTTAATTTTTATAATTTTGTTTGCTCTTTATTGTTTAGGAAAAACCCGCATTCTTAGGGGCATAAAAAATAACTTCTTATGGAGAGCTGCAAAATCTATAGATAATAAATTTCAAAATAAAGGTGTTATTTTTAAAGTTACATTTTTTGTTCTATCCACTGTATTTACATTCTTTATATACCTTATTAGCCTATTTGCTTTAAATTCAAGTATTATAGGATTATTAGTTTTATTTATACCTTGGACATTTATATATTTTATATTTATATTGCCTAGGATGATTAAATTTTTGAAATATCTAAATGATATAATAAAGGGCTCAGACAACATAACCAGTGGAAATTTAAATTATCTTATTCCTGAAAAGGGAGATAAATCTCTCAAAAAATTAGCTCATAATATAAATAAAATTAATAAGGGATTTAAGGTGTCCATTGAAGATAAGATAAAAAATGAAAGACTAAAAAGTCAGTTAGTGGCTAATGTATCCCACGATTTAAAAACTCCACTGACGTCTATAATAAATTCCACTGATATATTATTAAGAGAAGATATTTCTGAGGAAGAAAGGGAAGAATATTTAAAGATTCTTCATAGAAAAAGCTTAAAACTAAAAAAACTTATAGATGATTTGTTTCAAATATCTAAAATCAACAGTGGAAAAGTGGAATTAAACAAGGCAAATGTAGATGTTTTGGAACTATTAAATCAATCCATAGCTGAATACTCCGACACAGACATCTACAATGATAAGAACTTAAATTTTATTATAAGGCCTTTTAAAGAAAATATAGAAATGAATTTAGATGGAAATAAAATGTCTAGAGTTTTTGAAAATATAATTAATAACACCCTAAAGTATTCTTTGAAAGATACTCGGGTCTATGTGGATATTGAGCCTCTAAATAGTAGCAATTCCCTTAATCATAATGGACATAGCAATACTGGTGGCATTGTCAATGATTATAGTAACTCTAGTAATTACAATACTAATAATACTACCAATAATACCACCAATAATACTACTACCAATAATACCAATAACAATATTAACAATAATACTACTACCAATAACAATAATGATAATAATGCCAATAATTCTATTGGCAATGAAGACACTAAAAATAATTCTAATGCATTTGGCGGAATTAAAATAATCTTTAAAAATATCTCCTCTACCGCATTAGATTTTGACAAAGAAGAAATCTTCGAAAGATTTACCAGAGGGGATGAATCCAGAAATTCACATATAGATGGCAATGGATTAGGTCTTGCTATAGCTAAAAGCATAGTAGAGCTGCATGGAGGAAAAATGTATGTGGATTTTGATGGTGACCTTTTTAAATCTATAATTGAACTTTATTAGAGTATTTTACTTACTAATTTTGTAATAAAATAAAAGCTATACTCCATGGGGAATATAGCTTTTATTTTATATATTAAACGCATATGCCAGTTACAAGATACATTATATACATTAAACATATTAGACATATTAGACACAAATCGGCATAATTCGGTATAATTCGGTAGGTGCCTGGCACCTTATTAATAATAAAGACTTTCTGTTGGATATTCTGGGTCACAGGTTATATCAATGCCAAGTCTTCTGAAGGTTTGCTCATCATTTGTGCTTATGATTGTAGTAGAGTGAGCCTGACAACCTTTTAGCATGGATAGTTTTTCCATAGCCACTTGTGCAGTTGGATTTGTGGCTGCACATATGCTAAGGGCAATTAAAACTTCCTCACAGCTTAAGGCAGTGTTTTTAATGCCTAAAGTTTTCGATTTTAAGTTTATTATAGGTTCAAGTATAACTGGAGAAATAAGGTGAATTTCATCAGATATATTAGCTAGGTATTTAACAGCATTTAAAATTACAGCTGCTGTGCCATCCATTACGTTTGAACCCTTACCAGTAAGTATTGTGCCATCATTAAGTTCTAATGCTACTGCTGGACAAATTTCATTTTTATGAGATTTCTCCTTTAATTCAGCTGAACGCATTCTTGCAGGTATAACAACTTTTCTATCTTCTTGTTTTAAATTAAGTTCTTCCATAATAAGTTTAACTCTTTGCATAGTTTCCTTATCTGTATAACCTTTTTTATATTCGCATCCAGTTTTGAAATATCTTCTTATTATCTCCTGCTTAGAAGCTTCTTTTACAACCTCGTCATCAGTAATTCCAAAGCCTACTCTATTTACCCCCATGTCTGTTGGTGATTTATATATAGATTCTTCCCCAGTTATTTTTTCTATAATTCTTTTAAGTACAGGGAAAGTTTCAATGTCTCTATTATAGTTTACAGCTACTTTATTATAAGCATCAAAATGAAATGAATCGATCATGTTTACATCTTTAAGGTCTGCTGTAGCAGCTTCATAAGCTATATTTAAAGGATG
Source organism: Haloimpatiens massiliensis (assembly GCF_900184255.1). Taxonomy (NCBI): domain Bacteria; kingdom Bacillati; phylum Bacillota; class Clostridia; order Eubacteriales; family Clostridiaceae; genus Haloimpatiens; species Haloimpatiens massiliensis. Next base: position 380,866 of record NZ_LT854639.1, read on the forward strand.
CTTTAATGGAACATTCCATACTGGGAAGGTTTCAAATTTTGAATACCCTGCCACGTTCCCCCTTTTATATTCATGGTAAAGCTGACTTAAACATGTAGCTAATTTACCACTACCTGGACCTGGAGCTGTTACTACAACTATAGGCTTTGAAGTTTCAATATATGGATTTTTACCATATCCTTCATCGCTTACAATTGTGTCTACATCTGTAGGGTATCCCTTAGTAGCTCTATGTTTATATACTTTTATACCTCTACGCTCTAATCTATTTATAAAAACAGTAGTTGCTGGTTGTCCATCGTATCTAGTAATAACAACACTATTTACCTCTAAATCATAGGATCTTAAGTCGTCAATAAGTCTTAAAACATCCATATCATAAGTGATTCCGAAATCACCTCTTATCTTATTTCTTTCGATATCTCCAGCATATACACAAATAACTATTTCAACTTTTTCTTTTAATTTGTGTAGAAGTTTTATTTTTGCATTTTCATCAAATCCAGGTAAAACTCTCTTTGCATGAAGATCAAATAGAAGTTTTCCTCCAAATTCTATGTACAATTTGTCATAGTTGTTAACTCTTTCTAGTATGTATTTTGACTGTTCTTCTAAATACTTTTTGTGATCAAATCCTATACGCATGTTTACGCTTCACCATCCTAAAATAATTTTATAAGTTTAAATAATGCCTTTAACAAAAATAAATATATTTAGCCTTATTGTAGTTTCTAATGTAATTTCTATAGTAGAAACTAATTAATAAGAATAAATATATTTTAATTAACCAATTGATTATAATTCCTATTGTTATAGTGATACATAAATTAATAAGAATGCAACATTCCTGAATAATATATAAAATTTTGTATCCAAATTAAGGATACATAAATTAAAAAGAATAAACAGATTTTAATGAAGAATTTCTAATAGATTCTCTAATAAAAATTCTAATAGATTTTAAAATATAAAATACAAATATTAACTCAATAAATTTCTTTGACATTTCATTATTGCATAGTTTTCTCATAATGTAAATAGCATTTAGGCAGTAAATATAATATATAAATTTTCTTTATTTTCGAAAAAAACCCTTTAAGCTTATCATATATGACTTAGGGTTTATTAATGCCATAAAATATTTTATAATTATAGAAATTTTCTATAATCAACTATTGATCAAAAATTAATACCCCCAAATTTTAACTTGAGAGTATTACCTTATAAATTATAATTTTTTTCATTATATTTTTTCATTATACGATTAATCCACAATAAGCATTACATTACCTGAATTATGAAATTTCTCAAATTAAATTTATTGTTCCCAGCTCTTATGCAAGGCATGGAGGAGAAATTTCATAATTCCATCCCATTGTACCTTTTTGTGGTTTAATCATTATACTTTTTTCATTTTTTCTATTCAGCAATAAACTCTATTAAATCCTTTGCTAGTTTACCAATACGTGCCAAAGAATAAACATCATATCCCTTTTCTTTTAATTTATCACGTCCTGGTTGAAATGATTTTTCGACAACAATGCCAATACCAGAAACTTCTGCTCCTGCCTGTTCTACTAATCTTGCAGCACCTAAAGCAGCCTCTCCATTAGCCAAAAAATCATCTATAACTAGTATCTTATCTTCTGCTGTTATATATTTTTTTGACAAGGTTAGTTCATAATCTACTCCTTTAGTAAAAGAGTGAATTGTAGTTTGATATACATCATCTTTTAAAATCTTTGACGATTGCTTTTTTAAAGTTACCATAGGCAAATTCATCTGCATAGCAGTCATAACCGCAGGAGCAATGCCTGAACTTTCTATTGTAAATACTTTTGTAATACCCTTATCCTGAAAATAGTTTTTAAAATAAGTTCCCATTTGATACATTAATTGTGGATCTACTTGATGATTCAAGAAAGAATCAACCTTTAATACATTTTCATTTAATGCATGCCCTTCATGTAAAATTCTCTTATGTAAAATCTCCATTTCTATATCACCTCATAATATATCTAGTGCAGCACACCCTACACCATTATTTTGTAGTCTTTTAAATAAAACTTTCTTTATGCTAGGTAGCAGTTCAACCTAATCTCTTTCTTTTAGTATCACGTTCAATATAAGCGCCACTATAGTTCCTGTGGAAATTCCTGAGGAAAAAAGCATCTTTAAGCCTTCTGGTAATTTACCTATAAATTCTGGTCTAAAAGTAACTCCCAATCCTAGCCCAATAGCTGTGGCAATTATTAATAAATTACGGTTATTTATCTTCACTTTGCTTAAAGTTTGAATTCCCGCTGCTGCTACTGTTCCAAACATAACAATTCCAACGCCTCCAAGCACTGGTTGTGGCATTATATTAATAAGTGCTGCAACTTTAGGGAATAACCCCAAAAATATTAGAAGTATTCCAGCAGTCATGGTTACATGACGACTAGCTACTTTTGTTAATGGAATTAATCCAATATTTTGACTAAAAGACGTATTAGGAAGTCCTCCAAAAAATCCTGCAATCATGCTACCTACTCCATCTGATAAAACACCAGCTCCAACTCGCTTTTCATCTTCTTTTAATCCTGAAACTTCCAATATAGCTTTAAGACATCCTACTGTTCCTATAATAGTTACAAAATATGCTGGAATAAATGGAAGTAAACATTTTATATTAAAATTAACACCATATGCAAAAATATTAGGCATAGATACCCAACTTGCTTCAGCTACTGATGAGAAATCTATCATATTCATAGGTATACAAATAATATATCCCAAAACCATACCAATTAGTATAGATGCACTGCTCGTAAGTCCCCTTCCATAATGGTTTAAAAGTAGTGTAACTATCATTATGAATAGAGCTATAGAAATATTTTTTAAGCTTCCATAGTTAGGAGACCCAACCCCTCCTGCGGCCCAATCTATAGAAACGGGTAATAGAGTTAGTCCAATTAAACATACTACTGTACCTGTTACTACTGGAGGAAATAATTTCATTAAAGGCTTAATAAAAAAACTTAGCATAATAACTATAACTGCACCTAAAATGGTACCATCAAAAATACCTGCTAGTCCATATTGAGAACCTACAGCAATGGCTGGTGCCACAAAAGTAAAGTCTGTTCCCATTATACAAGCAACACGAGCTCCCACTGGACCTATTCCCTTAGATTGAATAACAGTCGCCACCCCTGCCATTAAAATTGCAGCACTAATTAGAGCTGTGGATATTTTAGCATCCAATCCCAATGCTCCTGAAATAACTATAGGTACTACAATAATTCCACCAAAGGCTGCGAATATATGCTGGAATCCTAGTAGAATCTGAGCTGGAATCTTAGGTTTATCATCAACTCCATAGTTCAACTGCACTTGAGCTTCATTGTTTTTCATATTCTTTTTTACTCCTCTCTTGTTAAAAATACTTATATTAAAAATATTTTCTATCATACAAGGAGCTTCGTAATGGATATGATTAAAGTCATATAATTATTTATATAAAACATAGCTATATAACAAATTTATAAGGCAAATTTGTAAAACAAAAAACACCTCAATATACATATAATATATGAGGTGTTGATTTTAAAATAAACAGATATAAATTCCATCTAATTATTAAAAAACAATACCCCGTAGTCTGCTAATTTACGGTTAGCAGGTAGAAACTTTCGGTCCATATTACCGATGATATACGAGCTTTCTGTATGATATACTGCATTATATCATATTTTTTTTAATAATCATATGGTAAAATATTAATGTTATGAGAATATTGCGAAGCAATACATTGAAGAAAAATCTGATTTTAATTCCGTAATAAATGTGGAATTTGGGACTGTTCACAATACGCCAAGAACTTCTAAATGTCTCACAGTTAAAGCCCCTAAAGCTTTCAAACTCACTCGTTCCTCGTTCAAACATGAAAGTTTCTTAACGGGTCTTTAACTGTGAGACATAAGAAGTTCTAAGGCTAGTTCAATAGTCCCAAATTCCACATTTATTACTACATTAAAATCAGATTTTTAGTTTAATATGTATGTGGTTTTAGAGTAGAAGCCTACTAAAGGATGATTTTCCTCCTCTTCGCTATGGAAAATCTTTAATTCATAAAATAAATATAAAGGTGCTCATAATATTTTTTAGGCGAAGCCTTTCGTTTAGTCTCTAATTAATAGTTACAAATATTATTTTGACTAATCGTGAAATATAATTGTTAACTTTGATTGTGTACTAGTAAATAATTGATTATAAAAATGCATTAATGTGTAATAATTAATATATTTTGCCTTAAGGCATTAATTTGTATAAATCTTAAATTTGTAGGGTAGACCAGGTAAAAGGTAATAAGTTAGAAGTAAGAGCTCTTGAAAAAATTCAGCAAAGCTGAATTTTCACCATAACTATTACTTCTTAGCTATTACCTATTACTTATCTACAAGTTCTTATTTATCTAACAATTAAAGATTTTCCGTAACGTAGTGGAGAAAAATCATCCTTTAGTAGGCTGTCTCTCCCATAAGTAATGTACATATGAACCAAAAAATCTGTCTTTAAGGTAACAATAAATATATTTTTTTAGACTATTGAGCTAGCCTTAGAAATTCTTTGTTTTCAAATTTCAATACCCGTTAAGAAGCTTTCATGTTTGAGCGCCGTTAGAAGCGAGTTTGAAAGCTTTAGGGTATTAAAATTTGAAAACATTAGAATTTCTTGGCGTATTGCGAACAGTCTAATAAAATATATTTATTGTGGACTTAAAGACAGATTTTTCTTGCAACACTTGCTTCGTAATATATTCTTTTGTTGATTTACTTTGTTCTGTAGTGAGTGTGAAGTAGCTCATGCGCTATGTGGCTATTTGGTTTCTCGAAAAACTCATCATAAGCCTGTTTTATCATTGGATTTTCATGAGACTTTCTTATGATTTTATTGGAGTCTACGGAATATATACATTCCATCCTCTTCTTAACTATTTCAGTATCGCACTTACTGTATGGTTGTCCTGCACCATTTATACATCCGCCTGGACATGCCATGATTTCTACAAAATGATATTTTGATTTTCCCTCTTTTATATCATCCATAATTTTTCTAGCATTACCTAGTGAACTAGCTACTGCTATATTTACATCTTTTCCGTTTAAACTTATAGTAGTTTCCTTTATACCTTTAAGACCTCTTACATCTTTAAAGTCTACATTTTCTAAAGTTTCACCAGTTACCCATTCATAAGCAGTTCTTAAAGCAGCTTCCATAACACCGCCAGTAGTGCCAAATATAGAACCAGCTCCAGTAGATTCTCCTAATGGGTTATCGAATTCTGCATCTTTTAAATTTTTTAAATCTATACCAGATTCTTTTAACATTTGTGAAAATTCTCTTGTGGTAATTACTATGTCCACATCTTTCATTCCTTCTCTGGCCATTTCTTCTCTATTAGCTTCATACTTTTTAGCAGTACATGGCATTATAGAAACTACCACTACATCCTTAGAATCTATGCCTAACTTTTTAGGTAAATAAGTTTTTGCCATAGCACCAAAAATTTGTTGTGGTGACTTACAGCTAGATAAGAATCTTGTGTTTTCTGGATACTGATTTTCCACAAAATTAACCCATGCTGGACAGCAGCTGGTCATAAGCGGAAGATTTTCACCTTTAGTAAATCTTTCTATGAACTCAGTAGCCTCTTCCATAATAGTCATATCTGCTGCAAAGTTTGTATCATAAACTCCATTAAAGCCCATTTTCTTTAATGCTGCTACCATCTTAGGAGTTATATTAACGCCAGCTTCAATATTAAATTCTTCTCCTAATGCAACTCTTACTGCTGGAGCCACTTGAACTACCACATGTTTATTCTTATCATCTAATAAAGGCCATATTTTATCGTAATCTCTCTCTTCACTTAAAGCTCCTGTAGGACAAACTGCAACACATTGTCCACAATAAGTGCAGTTAGTGTCTACTAAAGGTTCATTAAAAAAGGTTGATACTACCGAATTAAATCCTCTATCAATTTCAGTTAAGACATTAATTTTCTGAACCTCATTACACATGGTAACACATCTTCTACACAAAATACATTTATCCATATCCCTAACTATTACCTTTGAAGATCTATCTATTTCATATTCTGATATCTCACCTTGAAATCTATTTTTTCTTATACCTAAATCTGCTGCTATTTTTTGAAGTTCGCATTTTCCATTTCTTTCACACTGCAAACAATCATTGGGATGATCAGATAATAAAAGCTCCACTATAGTTCTTCTAGCCTTAATAGCTCTTGGTGAATGAGTTTTAATAACCATTCCTTCTGTAGCTTCTACAGAACAAGATGGAATTAATTTGCCTTTTCCCTCCTGCTCAACTACACAAACTCTACAAGTTCCTTTACAATTTCTGGTTTTACCATTATTCATATACATATGACAAAGAGTAGGTATATTTATGTTTAATTTCTTAGCTGCATCTAATACGGAGGTGCCTTTTTCCACTTCTACTCTTTCACCATCTATAACTAAATTAATCATATCCATTTTTCTTCCCTCCCTACGCTACTCAATTGTTATAGCCTTAACTGGACATGCATTATAACAAGCTCCACATTTTATGCATATCTCTTTATCTATTACATGCTTTTCTTTGACACTGCCCTGTATAGCTCCTACCGGACAAGTTCTAGCACATTTTGTGCATCCTATACATTTATCTGTAATTTTGTAAGCCAAAAGTTTTTTACAAACTTTAGCTGGACATGTTTTATTATTCACGTGAGCTTCATATTCATCTCTAAAATACTGTAATGTACTTAGCACTGGATTTGGAGCTGATACTCCTAAACCACAAAGTGAAGTGTCTCTTATGACTTTGCAAAGTTCCTCCATATTATCCAAGTCCTCTTCTGAGGCTTTGCCTTCAGTAACTCTATTTAATAATTCTAATAGTCTCTTATTTCCTACTCTACAAGGTGTACATTTACCACAGGACTCATCTACAGTAAATTCCAAATAGAATTTTGCCACATCAACCATACAGTTATCCTCATCAAGAACAATCATTCCACCAGAACCCATCATAGAACCTATTTCTGTTAAAGTATCATATTCAATAGGTATATCTATAAATGAATTAGGTATACATCCACCAGATGGTCCTCCAGTTTGCACAGCTTTTAGTTCTTTACCGTCTTTTATTCCTCCACCTATTTCATATATAATTTCCTTTAGAGATATTCCCATAGGCACTTCTACAAGTCCTACATTATTTATTTTACCTGCCAATGAAAACACCTTAGTTCCAGCAGATTTAGCTGTTCCTATGGAACTATACCAAGCTGCTCCTTTATTGATTATAGGCGCAATATTTGCAAAGGTCTCTACATTATTTACACAAGTAGGTCTTTTCCACAAACCTTTCTCAGAAGTACGAGGTGGCTTCATGGTTGGTTCTCCTCTTTGTCCCTCTATGGAGTGAATAAGTGCTGTAGCTTCTCCACAAACAAATGCTCCTGCACCATATTTTATTTCTATACTAAAGTCAAAACCTGTACCTAATATGTTTTCTCCTAAAAGCCCTGCTTCTTCAGCATGACTTATAGCTATTCTTAATCTGTGAACAGCTAAAGGATATTCTGCTCTTATATATATATATCCCTTATTAGAACCTGTAGCATATCCGCAAATAGCCATAGCTTCTAATACACTATGAGGATCTCCTTCTAATATGGCTCTATCCATGAAAGCACCTGGGTCGCCTTCATCAGCATTACATATAACATATTTAATGTCGCCTTTAGCTCTTAGGGCAGTTTGCCATTTCCTACCTGTAGGGAATCCTCCGCCCCCTCTTCCTCTTAATCCTGAATCTGTTACTTCTTTTACAGTCTCCTCAGGTGTCATTTCAGTAAGCACCTTCCCAAGAGCGGTATAAGCTCCTGAAGCGAGAACTTCTTCAAAATTTTCTGGGTCTATTACACCACAATTTCTTAACGCAATTTTTACCTGTTTTTTATAAAAAGGAATGTCTTTTTTGTTTCTTACTTTTTTCTTAGTTTCAGGTTCATCATATAAAAGTCTCTCTACTACTTTCCCTCCAACTATATGACTTTTAATAATTTCTCCTGCATCTTCAGGTGAAACCTTAACATAAAACACATTATCAGGAACTACCTCTATCACAGGTCCTTCTGAACAGAATCCAAAACACCCAGTCATTATAACCTTGGTACTTTCTTCCATCCCTGCCTTTTTTATTTCCTCATTTAACTTTTCTATTATCTTATGTGAATTAGCTGATTTACATCCTGGACCACCGCATACTAATATTTGTCTTTCTTTAATTTCCTTGCTCTCTTTGATGTCACTACCTTCTTGGTTATATCTCAAACTAACGATTTTGCTATATTGCTCTTTTATTTGTAGCAATTTATTATAGTCTACTATTCTCTCCATAACTATTTATCACTCCTTTAGCCCTTCTAAAACAGTTTCTACTTGTTCCTTCTTAAAATAACCATGAACTTCATCATTCACAAGTACCACTGGAGCTATAGAACAAGCTCCTACACATCTCAATACATCTAGAGTAAAAAGCCCATCTTCTGTGGTCTCTCCTTCTTTTATTCCAAGCTTTTGCTTGAACTCCTCAAGAATTTCTCCTGCTCCTCTAACAAAACAAGCTGTACCTGTACACACACTAATAACATACTTGCCCTTAGGTACAGTAGTAAAAAATGAATAAAAGGTTACTACCCCGTATACTTTTGAAGCAGGTATTTCCAATTTATCAGCAATAAACTGTTGAACCTCCTTACTCAAATATCCATAAAGTCCCTGTGCCTTATGCAATACAGCTATTAACGCCGCTTCTTTATTATCTTGTTTTTGTATAAATTCTTCTAATTCCTTAAATTTTGAACAGTTATTACAGCCTGTACACAATTTATATCCCATCCTTCCACTATCCTTGAATTTAAATTGTCTGTGCTAAAATACACTCTTAATAAATTAGTTATACATATTCGTCATAAATTCACCATTAGTAGTTTTACTATTTAATGTCTTATTAATTATTAATTTCATTAGCTTCATAGCTTTAAATTAAAAATTTGAATTAAAGCTTAAAAATTAATTCTCAATTCACTGTTTGATAAGTTATTAACAATCTCTTCTTATCATTTCTTTAACTTTTACCATATTTTTATATACCTATATGGCCTTTTTCAATTATATCATTTTTCTAAATATTTGTTAATATAATTTTTTCCCCTTTAAAGATTCATATTATGTACATGATTAAATAGAATTTTTTTTGGTGTATTCTAGTATTAAAATAGATATTTCTTTAACACTCATTTTGAATGTTCAAATCAACACTTAAGTCAAAATTCCCATTTATGCCCTTATAACTGTTTATTTTCTATAGATAACTGTTATAGTATTTACTATAGTCAAAACATAGCAATATGATAATATTCATTTATTATTTAAAATATTGTACTATATAATTTCATTATGTATATTTATTATTTTTGCAATTTATAAATGCATTAGTTTCACAAAGTATCATTTTTCCTCGAAATTTTAAATAACCAATACAAGACCATTTTATGTAAACTATTTAAAATTAAGATATTTATATGTTAATTTTTTATCATTTTTCCTCGAAAAAAATAAAATAGAAAAATCATAGAAAACATGGATAAAAAATAAAATGGGATAGTTAAAATTCTTTAACTATCCCATTAATTTATTTTTTTACCTTTTTAAAACAAACCGTTATTTTCTTCTCTTTTTCTTTTTAAAATAGATCATACTTTACTTTTATTCTTTCTAACTTTTCTATCATAGGCTGAGAAATAAAAAATAAAAATACAACCGTTGCAAAAGCATGTACTAAGTCAAAGGGAATCCCTGTTGCGTAAGTAGATAATAGGGCTTTTAGCGTAAATCTAGGCATTATCATAGTTATGGCACATATATTCATTATTCCACCGTATATCAAAAATGTTGATAATCCTCCAAAAATACATAGAATAATGCGATTACTTTTTAGTCTTCCTTTTTTGAATACAATTCCTGCAATGAATCCAATTATACCAAAGCTAAACATTTGCCATGGGGTCCATGGACCTTGTCCAAAGAAAAAATTTGATACAAGGCCAGCCATAGCTCCTGTTAAAAATCCCTCTTCTGGGCCAAAACAAACACCCGTTATTATAACAATTGCCACCACTGGTTTAAATTGAGGCAACATAAAAAATGCCATTCTTCCAACAACAGCTATAGCTGCCATGGTAGCAATTAGTATAAGTTCTCTAGGTTGAGGTTTCCTTTTTTCAAATTTCATAAAAAATGGTATCATGGTATAAATAACTATCATTATACTAATAAAAAAATATTTTCTATCGTTTAATTTGTATATACCAAAAATAATAGTTAACGGTATAAGTATTACTATTATAAAAAATGTTATTAATTTTTGTATATTAAATTTGGGCACCTTTTTCTTTATATTACTGTTACTTGTACCGTTATTCTCTGTATTACTACTATTTATATCATCACTACTATTCTCTGTATATTCAACACCGCTATTTGTATAACTGCTACTATTTCCATATCCACTCTCATTTTTAGAACTATCACTATTTCCATAACTATCATCATTAGTGTAACTACTGCCATTAGCATAACTACTGCGATTATTTGTATTGCCGGTATTATTTATACCATCTGCTGACATATGGATATCACCTCTTCGTAGCTGCTAACATCATCTAATATTCCTCTTGTCAGACGATTTAATGATGTGGTGTAAAAACTATTATTTCTAAAAAACTTTTTAGGTATATCTGTTGAAACTATATTTCCATTAAAAAGCATAGAACACCTATCCGAATATTTAGCGCAAAAATCCAAATCATGTGAAACGATTATAATGGTAACTCCATCTTGTCTCAACTTTTTAATTATTTCCCCTAGTTTGTATTTAAAGAAGCTATCCAAAGCCTTAGTAGGTTCATCTAAAAGTAAAACCTTAGGACTAAGCATTAAGATTTTTGCCATAGCTACTATTTGTTGTTCCCCACCACTTAAATCATAGGGATGTCTCTTTAAAAGTGACTCTATGCCAAAATAATCTATTATTTCTTGAAATTTTTCATTTATCTTAGCTTTTTTAATTCCTCTACCTTTTAGTACTTCTTTTAAATCTAATTCAACTGTTTTTTTAACAAATAGTGCCTGTGGATTTTGAGGCATTAAAACTATTTCACTGTTAGCAAGTATGCTTTCTCTCTTTTTAAATACATCTAATTCATTATATTTTACAGTACCTCTATATGGCTGACATAATCCAGCTACTAACCTTAAAGTAGTGGTTTTACCTGTACCATTACCACCTACTATAGAATAAATTTCTCCCTCATTTACCTGTAATGATAAATCCCTAATTATATCATCACCTTTTTTTTCATACCTAAACCATACCTCTTTTAAGTTTATTAAGGATTTTACATTAGAAACCTCTGGTATCGGTATCGGTGTAGATTTAGTTGTGGTTGCAGCTACATCACATGTATTCTTATCTAAGTTATTATCTTTTAGGTATGAGCTAAGCCATTTTCTACCTTCTTTTATAGTAACAGGATTTCCATTACTACCTAAAGTTACAGCCAACCTCATTGGTATTGGAAGAGCATTAAACATAGCCTCATTTTCACCATAAATAATTGAACCAATTTTATTTGGAACAGTATCTGCTACAATTTTTCCTTCATCCATTACTATCACTCTATCAGACAATGGTAATACATCATCTAAATGGTGTTCTACTATTATTATAGTAGTACCAAGTTCTATATTAATTCTTTTAATGGTATTTAAAAAATCTACTGTAGCTATAGGATCTAACTGTGACGTAGGTTCATCTAATAGTAGCATATCTGGCTGCATAACCATTATAGAAGCTAAGTTCAAAAGCTGTTTTTGTCCCCCAGATAATTCTGTAACTGATTTTGTAAACCAAGTTTGTATTCCAAAAAATGAGGCCATTTCAGCTACTCTTGAGCGTATGGTATTTGTGTCATATCCAAGACTTTCTAGTCCAAAAGCCAATTCATGCCATACTTTATCAGTAACTACTTGGTTATCTGGATTTTGTAGTACATACCCTATACTACTAGCTTCACTACGTAAATCTATAGATTTTATATTTTTACCCTTATATAATATATTTCCCTTTACAGTACCTGCAGGAGTTAAAGCTGGTTTTAGATGCCTTAGAAGTGTTGATTTTCCACATCCTGATCTACCACATATGGTTATAAAATCTCCACTTTCTACTGAAAAATTAATGTCATTTAAAGCATTTTCATTGCTACCTGAATAGGCAAATGTTAAATTGTTGACCTTAAGCGTTTCCATACCATGTCCTCCCTTACATTTACTATCACTGGAAAAATGCACAATAAAGTATATGATATATAAAACAAAACACTTACTATGGATATACTTTTGTATTTTATCATAGGAAAAAACATTATTGTGTTAAATCCTAAATATGCTCCAATTAATATAATTAATATATTTAAAGTTATGTAGATTAAACATTTCTTATCTCTAGAATCAAATCTATACAAAGAGAAGCTAGTTCTACCCTTTAATCCATATCCTCTAGCTTTCATAGAATCTGATGTTTCAATACCATTTTCAAGGGCCCAAGTTATCATTATAGATATTACTTTTACACCATTTCTTATCATACTGAAAATAGTACCTTGGGAAGCCCCCCTTCCAATAGATTTTTGTCCTTCTTCCACTACCTTTAGTTGAGCTTTGAATTTAGGCACAAATCTTAGTGTCATAGACAGCACTAGGGATAGTGCTGGTATAATGCGACCAAATAAATACATGAACTTATCTGATGTCATAACTTTATGGTAACAAGAAAACCATATAAGTACTGATACAAACATTATACCTGCACCTACTCCAAATGCCATTGATTCTAAGGTTATTCCATGATCATTAAAAAAAAACAATGTAGTTACTCCTTGGTGAACAAATACTGGATTTAGTATAGCTATAGCTAATCCTATACACAAAGAAGAAAGCAAATTGAATTTTACTGCCTTACTGCCTCCTAAATACACTGAATATATAAAACTACATATCAATGATATTACAAGAAAAGCAGGATGCATAAAAAACATTGAAAATAGAATAACCGCAGTAAAATACGTAAAATTAATTATAGGATGTAATCTTGAAAATGCATCACACATTATTTATCACCTATCCATTCACATCCTACATCTCTTCCTAAGTCACATGTGTATTCCCATTCTATATTATCTCCAGGTTTAAGAAGATATCTGCTACATCCATAGTTTGGAAACCATCCATTTACTTTGTACATCCAACCACTTAAAGGTCCACAGTCAAATTCATATAAGTTATGAATTCCTTTAATATAAACACTGTTATACATTGGGGTAAACTCAAAATCCATGTGTATTCTGTTTCTTGCCATTTCCCTTGAAAGTACGTTGTACACAGATTCTCCCTCATAATACACGGCTCTTCTTCTCTTGTATATTACTCCATCACGTGGAACCATACATTCTTTTCCTTTACGTAAATCTTCCATATTATCTAATATAGTATTACATCTTACAGATAAAATGCAGTAATGTGCTCTACTAGGATCTATCTTTACATCTTGAGGTTCAACAGGCGTTGGCATTCCCTTAGGAGTAGGGTCTGTCATATATTTATCTTTTTTATTAGAATCTGTATGCTTATTAGCCTCTGCAACTAACCTAGCATAATTACTATCACTAGTACTTACCCCTGAAGTTGGCTTTTGAACTAAACTTCTATCTACTTTATTTGGATCATCTTTTTTAAATTTAGGTCTTACTTTACTTTTTTTTGATGACTTATGGTTTGAAGCTGACTTACTATCTGCTGCTTTACTAGTTGTTCCTTTACTAGTTACAGCTTTACTAGCCTCACTTTTACTTTTCTCTTCAGCCTTTTCCTTCTCTTTGTCAACTGGTTTTGATTTACTCTCTGGATCTTGTTTACTCTCTTTAGGAACACTGGAAACTTCAGATTTTCCTTTTTCCGCTACTTGAACAATTTTAGAAGCATTTTCAGCATGCTCATCTGGCGTTTCTACCTTAGCGCGAACCCACGTCACACTTATACACATAAAGACTGCAGCCACAAAAGCTACTATAGATAATCTCTTTTTTGTCATTGTATTTTTTTTCATTAATAATTCACCTACTTTGACAATTTAATATTTTTTAATAGTCTCTTAAAGAGGAGATAGTTAAAATGTTTCATAATATCTAAATACCACTAACTATCTCCAATTTTATTCCTAATTCTAATTAGAAATTACTAAATACATACTATTTCTTTATTTTACATATTGATTTTCTTTTTAGAACAAACAATATTCCTGCACTGCAAACAAACAAAATAACAATAGGCATAGTTTTTGAATTATCGCCTGTTTGTGGAGTTGACATATTTTCATTTTCTATTTGTGCATTTTCATCTTGTACTTCTCCACCCAATGCATATGTGCCTTGTTCATCTTCACCCTGGTTATTTGATGATGATTGTTCATCCTTTATGCCAAGCTTAGAATTTGCACTAATAAAATAATCTGAACAATGATCAATTTCAAATACTGCTTTTCCATCTTTAACAGAAATTTCATTAACTAATTCGCTTTTACCTGTTTTTTCATTAAAATAGTATAAGAAATAATCTCCATCTGCTAAATCAACATCTATAGTTACTTTTGCCTTTCCTGGTAGCTTACCTTCATGATCAAAACTTAAAATAGTAGCATCTTTTGCAATACTTTTAATTTTTCCATAATTTTCAGATGTAAATGAAATCTTTGTATTAAAACTAATAGTTGGATCTGTAATTTCACTACCCTTAAAGCTTATTGAATAGTCCTTACCTTCTATAGTCTTATCTTTAAAGGTATACACTTCGTCAGAACCAATTATATTTTTAAATACATCACTTATTATTGTCTTATTATTTTCAAGTTCATTAATTACTTTTTCTGCAAATAAAACATCCTTATAGTTTTTAACATGCTTTCTATCCTTTTCATTAAGTTTTTCATATTCAGCCTTTAACTCTAAAACAGTGTTTTTATCCTTTAAAGTTATATTCATAGGATATATTTCACTAAAAATTCTATCATCAATTTTCTTTACCTTAGCTTCAATTTCTTCTATCTTTTTCATTAATGACTCTAATTTTTCACAGCCAGTTTTCTTATCTGGTAAATCTGGTAATGCTTTTAGAGCAATTAAAAGTTGAGAAACATTATTTTTATCATCAAGTCCAATATCACTTGGTAATCTGTCAATATTTTCTAAAATCAATTTTAACTTAGCAAGATTTTCTTTTTCTAATTCTTTTTTAAGTTCCTTAAGCTTGCTATTTGCATTAT
This sequence comes from Haloimpatiens massiliensis, assembly GCF_900184255.1. Lineage (NCBI taxonomy): Bacteria > Bacillati > Bacillota > Clostridia > Eubacteriales > Clostridiaceae > Haloimpatiens > Haloimpatiens massiliensis. The sequence goes on from NZ_LT854639.1 coordinate 396,370, forward strand.
TTAATTTTTCAATATTTGTTACCTTTTTCTTATCAGCATCGCTTAGTTTATTAAATTTTTCATTTATTTCTACTATTTTTTTCTCATCATTTAAGGTAATTGTTTCTGGAAGATTCTTAATAGAATTTATTACATCATTTATCATGGCTTCATCTGTTACCGTGATACTAATTTGGTATTTTTTCACTTCATTTTTTCTATTTTTTATTTCAATCTGTATTTTATCTCCATCCACAGCTTTTATTTCAGAGTTTAATGGTATACTGCTTGTATCATAAGCACCCATTGGTATATTTACAAAGCTAAAACTCTTTACATTGGATGGGATTTCAAGAGAATAGCTTTGTTTATCCTTATCAAAAGCTATGTTGTAATTATTTCCATTACCTTTTATAATGAATTCCTTTTGATTGGTTTCTGGACGAAAATCATATAAATTTCTCATATTATTTCTTAAGCGCCAGTAAGATACCAATCCATAAAGAGTCTGTTCTGTTGCCATACTATTTGATGCATCAGGTTTAGAAGATGGATTTTCAGGATCATACTTATATGAATGTAAAAATCCCCCGTCCCTTTCATTTCTATATTTCATTATTCCATCAATTAGAGTTTTTCCATTTTTTATAAATCTAGAATCTTTCTCGCAGTCAATTCCAATAGAACACAATGCAGTAAGAATTTGAATTGTACTTTCTACATTTTCAGTTCCCCAGCTAGTAAAGTCCCCATCATTATTCTGTCTTGTACCCATTAAATCTAGACCTTCATCTATAATTTGTTTTATAGTTTTATTACACTCTATATAATTTCCTTGTGCGTCCTTAATCTTTTTTGATTTATATGTGTACACCTTATCACTGTTATAATATGGTGCCAAAGCTTGTATAGCCATACCTGTTATATCTACATCAGATACATTTCCCCAAAGAGCAAATCCACCATCTGCTATCTGTTCTTCAAGTACTGCCTTAATAATATCATCCCTTGTATATTTAGCTCCTTCTGGAACCTCATATTTCATGCTGTCCAAAGAAATAAGTGCCCAAATAGCTCCATTTATACCCTGTCCTTTAATTCCTCTTCTTGTAACACAGTTATAAGTTCCATCTGCAATTAGATTTATAGGCTTACCCTCTGGGTCAGTTCCAATCTTTGTAGGATCGCCTCCCATAGCGAGAACTGCTAAAGAAATTCTATGCCACTCAGTACCTTTAACAGCATGCAATTTACCTTTTTCTTTGTATCTTTCAGTAACATTTTTTTCTATAGCAGAAAGATATGCAGCATAATCATCTTTATATCCATATCTTCCAACACCTATTGGAAACCAATCACCTGGTGTGGTTCCTGCCATTGTTAAAAATTCAGGATTTAATAACTTTTCATTTCCCTGCTTTGCCCATTTTATTATTCCTTCAATGGTTTCTTCTAGCTTTGCATTGGAAATAGAATTTACTTTTACTTCCTCTGCAAAAGCATTAGTGGTCATTCCAAGTATCATAAATATCGAAAGTATAATACTTAGTAACCTTTTTTTAATTTTCAAAATATACACTTCCCCTCTAATTTATTACTATGTCAACATAAAACTGTATTAATTATGCTCTATTATTCAACTTTAATTAACTTTCCTTGAACTACAAGCCTAGCATTTTCCCAATCATATGCACAGGTAGACAAAGTAATCATTGTATCCTTACAGTTAAATTCAACATTTCTAAAATACAATGCGGAGCTTTTGATTAACTTTAAATAATTGCTCACTTCTTCATCATTATTAAAATAAATTTTTCTATAATCAAAGTCTGCATTTACAACAAAAACAGAGAAAACTTCAAATTTATATTTTTTAGGAAGAATAGCTAAGTCTACTAATTGATTATTCTTATAAAACTCTTTATTTTTAAAAAGTTTTAAGTCTGCAAACATGCTTCCATCTTTCATGTTATGTCCGTATAAAATTATGTTCTGTCCAGCTAGACTATTATTGTTTAATTTGTTTCTGTAATCAATAAAAATAGTGCCATACTTACTTTTATTCTTTTTAATATCATGTTTAATATAAAATTCATTATTTGCACATTGGACTACTGGATAATTAACTTTACTGTTATTAATCTTTATAATCCCTTTTATGTCACTATTTATATCAATTAAACTTTGCATAATATTTCTATTTTCACTATTATTACTTGATCCATTTTCGATTATTTGAGAAAGCTTTTTGGATAAATTATCATTTAATTTTTTATTATAGTAAAATTTATATCCCATATAAACAAGGCTCGCTGTAGAAAAGAGAAAAGCTATTAGTGCAATTAAAAATAGTATCTTCCTTCCTTTCTTAACCTCTACTTTAAATATCATATTTAACCCCTTTCTCAAAAAACAATCAAAAATCTTTGCTCTATATTTCTTTAGGGCACCAAAGTTTTCATTATGAATTTATATATTTTTATTGTATTTTTTCCTTTTTGAAACAATCAACACTACTAATGTTGCTAAAGCTGTAATAGCTACAATGCTCATCATGAGAATAGGTGACTTGTCTCCTGTTTTAGGTGTTTCCGTAATTTCTGCTAATTTAGGTGTATCTTCAACATCTGCAGCTTTAAATGTTTCTGTAGCTTTTTCTGTTTTATTTGTCTCTGCATTTTCTCCTGATTTTGATTTCTCTGAAGTAGCTTTAGCTTTTTCTGCAATAGCATACAAACTAAAGTGATCTGTTTCAAAAGATATAGTATTACCATTAATAGTTGCTTTCATATCTTGTAGAGTACCATCTTCTAATATTCTGTACACAAGTACTCGACTGTGATCATAATCAGTAGGTATATTCATTGTAACCTTCACTTTACCATTTGGTTGAATTTTTTTCTTCTCACTTTCTAGTGAAATATCGAAGGATTTAAATTTTTCCGAAGTACCCTTTAATGCTGTTTTAATCTTATTGAAAACCGTTGCATTTGACTCTATTACTGGTACTACTACCAGTTTTGTATCCACTGGCACAACATTAGACTGCATTTCTACCTTAATTCCAGTATCTTTGTCTTGATTCTCTACTGGTTTAGTGCTTAGTTTAGGAACTGTAACTTTACAAGTAGCAGTTAAATTACTAACTTTTGCAGTAATAACTGCCTCTCCCGCTTTTAGCGCTGTAATCTTTCCATCTTCTACCTTTATAACTGTAGCATCTGAACTTGTCCATTGTACAGTTTTATCATCTGTGGTATTTTCTTCTTTATAACTAACTATTAAATTTTCCTGAGCATTTTTTTCTAATACTAAAGATGTACTATTAAGTGATATGCCAGTCAAAGGAATCTTTAAATCTTGAATCTTTTTAATTGCATTATCTAACTTTTCAGCATTTGTCACCTTTTTCTGATCATTAACACTTAATTTATCAAATTCTTTCTTTACTTCCATAACTTTTTCTTCATCTTTTAGTGTAATATCCTCTGGTAGACTATCTATATCTTTTATTATTTTTTGTAAATTTCTATTAAGTTCTTCAATGGTCTCTATTGATTTGTTTAACTTTTCAGCATTTGTTACTTTTTTCTGATCAGCACTACTCAACTTATCAAATTGCTTCTTTATTTCCATAACTTTTTCTTGGTCATCTAATATAATATTTTTAGGTAAGTTATCTATCTCTTTTATTACATTTTGTAAAGCTCCATTAATTTGGTGAATCTTTTCTATTGCCTTATTTAATTTTTCAACATTTGTTATTTGTTTCTGAATATCACTGGTTAGATTGTCAAAATTGGACTTTATTGCTATAACCTTTTCCTCGTCATCTAATGTAATATTCTCTGGTAATTTATCTATCTCTTCTATTACAAGATCTTGAATCTTTTTAATCGCATTATCTAATTTTTCAGCATTTGTTACCCTTTTCTGATCACTACTGCTTAATTTATCAAATGCTTTCTTTACTTCCATAACTTTTTCTTCATCTTTTAATGTAATGCTTTCTGATAAATTATCTATATCTTTTATTACGTTTTGTAAAATTTCTTTTATTTCTTCAATCTTCTTAATTGCATTGTTTAACTTTTCAATATTTGTTATCTCTTTCTGAACATCAGCAGTTAGTCTATCAAAATTTTCCTTTACTTTCATAACTTTTTCTTGATCATCTAATGTAATATTTTCTGGTAAATTATCTATATCTTTTATAACAAGTTTTTGTAGTTCAAATTGTTTTATAACTTTATCTAATTTCATATAAATTTCATCTACAGACTTTTGTGTTGCATCCAATTGAGCAGCTATCTTATTTGCCTCGTCATATACTGACTTAATCCAATTTTTTGCTAATATTTCTTCTTTATATTTAGCAGAATTTATAGAAGAAAGTAATGTCATCAATCTATCTTTATTGGCTACTTCATAAAAGTCGGTATTTTCACCACCCATGGCATATCCGCCACCGATATCGGCACCATATCCATATAAAGTAAATTGCACACGAATCACATCTCCATCGGCTGGATAAGAATCAGCAAAACCTACATTTGGGAATACATTATTTAGAGCATACATCCAACCAGACATAAATGTGTAATCAAACTCTCCCAAGCAACTAGCATCATTTAAATTATCTGGTGGCCAGTTACCTTTACTCTCTAAAACAGTTTTTAGTCCTTGTGGTACTTTATCCTCAATATTGACAGGAGCATTCAAAAGTTGTGCTTTATCTTGATCTGTACATCCATGATCAAGTACCCCTCCATCTCCTACTATAGACAAATAAAAGCTATCCTCCAATCTTCCAGTATGTTCATATGAATAACCATGTTCAGTCAAAATACGATCTAGTGCCTGTGCCGCATTTTCACCTTCATAAATTGGAACTTGTGTGGGTTCAATTATAAAACCTCTACCAATTGTTAATGCTTCTACTGTCCAAGTAGCATAACCAATTAACTCACCCTTGGCAGCTTTTTCATATATAATGTTATAGGTTTTAATTGCTTCAATATCACCAGAAAAGGCTCTTACAACAACTGTATTTTTACCCTCTTGACTAAATTTAAGTGTATAGCTTGTTTTGTTTTCGTCATCCCAATTTGGATTTACCTTTTCTCCATTTAAGGTAACCTCACTTGATATTTTTTTGCCATCCAATCTAGCAACAACATCGAAGGTTTTTTTACTACCTTTTAGTGTAGCACCATCAATTAATGTTGTTTCTAAGGAAATTTGTCCATTTTCAACCGCATAGGCTGATTCTGGAACTGCTATTATCAGCATAAACAGCGACAACAACAGAGCCAAGACTTTTTTCACTTTCATTTTTTGTTTCCCCCCTATAAAATATCTAAATTATTAAAACAAAAAAGAGAACCTAAATTCGGTTCTCTTTTAAAACAGATTATTAAAAATTAATTATAAATAACAAGTACTTAAAATAATACTTATTACTTGCATTAAAATAATCAAGCTAAAATCCCACCGATATTGCTTAAATAACAACATAAGGCAGGTCTCCTGACTTGAAATCATCCTACTAACTTAAAGTCTTCCCAGTTTTACCAGTGACTAAGAACATTAAAATATGTTCTTCTATAAGCTTTCGTCTTTCTCACAGTAGCGGGGGCTGTTATGGTCTTTCACCATATTCCCTTTTAATGTACGTTTGAATGTACAACCCTACATCTAATAATTATTCAATTTCAATTGTTTAAATTTAATCATACAACTGTATTATATATCTTATGTATCCATAATACAATATATTTTGAAATATTTATCTTTTATGCTTTAAAAATTACATTACTAGAAATCAAAAAAATTCTATTATCCCAAACTAAATATTTACCATGGTTCCAAAGGTCTTATCCCCAAAAATTTGATGCAACCCCAAGCATAATAGTAATTAGGATAATATCACCTGTATAATATTGTAAACAAAAAAAACGTAAAAGCCATCTCATTTTCATATTGTTTCCATGATTTTAAATATATAATCTATACTTTATCTTTACTCTTTCCATTTTCTTTATCATCTTTTCTCCAAATACAAATAGGAAAAAGGCTGTACCAAAACCATGAACAGCATCATAGGGAGCACCTGAAATGTAAAGCATAGCTAGTGATTTAAAACTTATAGTTACATTTGAAGCTGGTATTGAACTGGCCATGACCATAGCAGCCATATTCATTATGCCACCATATATTATGAAGGTTGTAAAAAAACCATATATAGATAAAGTTATGTCATCTATGGGCAATCTCTTTCTTTGTATAAAAAGTCCAAGCACAAGTCCTACTGCTCCAAATGCGTATAGCCACCATCCAAAAAAAGTTGCCGTAGACTTTGTATAAAGATATATCACATAACCTATTGATATGGATATTATGATACTTAATACTGGACCTACTATAATTTGAAAACTTCTTGATTTTACCTTATCCACCTGGGTTTTATTAAATATTAACCCTGACAAAAATCCTAATATACCCCAGCAAAACATTTGCCATGGTGTCCATGGACCATGTCCTGCAAAAAAGTTAACAACAAATCTTGAAATAGCACCTACTAAAAATCCTGCTTCTGGTCCAAGAGATATGCCTGACAAAATAACCATTGCAGTTCCTGGTTGAAAAGGTGTCATCATAAAACACATTAAATTTCCAACAGTAGTTAAAGCAGACATTACTGCTATCATTACTATCTCTCTAGCTCTTGGACGTCTTTTTTCAAACACCATGAAAAATGGTAGCATTGTATAAAATACTATGAATAATCCTATGAGTAAATACCTTTTATCCTCTAAATATTTAATTCCTATAAATATAGTAATAGGAATTATTACAAATATTATAAATGCTGATACAGCTGTTCTTTTCCTAAATGCTAATTCATAACGTTTTGGATCATATTTTCTTGACATAATTGAATCACATCCTCACAGGTTATTGCATTTTCAAATATATGTTTTGACATGCGGTTTGACGCTGTGGTATAAAAACTGTTGCTACTGAAAATCTCCCTTGGTGTATCCTCTGAAATAACAGTTCCATCAAACAACATGGCACATCTATCAAAATACTGGGCACAGAACTCTATATCATGAGTAACCATAATTATAGTTACTCCTTCTTTTTGAAGTTTTTTAAATATTTTAGCTAAGACTTTTTTATAAAAAGGATCTAGTCCTTTTGTAGGCTCGTCCAATAATAATATCTTAGGATTTAACAATAAAATTTTACCTAAAGCAAGCCTTTGCTGTTCTCCTCCACTTAAATCATAGGGATGTAAATCACCTAAATTGGATAAACCCAAAATCTCTAACATTTCATTAGCTTTACTTATTTTCTCATCATCTGTAGCATTTATATCCTGAACCATATCTAATAAATCCTCAAAAGCACTTGGCTCTGTGAATAATTCCTTAGGGTCTTGAGGCAGCATACATATATTTTCTGTAAATAATTCTTTATACTTATATTTATTTATTTCCTTACCATCTATTATTATCTTGCCTCTATAAGCCTTTTTTGTACCTGTAATAAGCTTTAAAAGAGTGCTCTTTCCCACTCCATTTCCCCCTATTATAGAAAATAACTCTCCTTTGTTTACAGTAAGGGATAAATCTCTTATAACATCATTACCTTCCTTACTATATCTAAACCATGAATCTTTTATTTGTATAATAGGTTTCTTTATATTTGCATAGGATTCATTTATACAGGACTTATCTATAGAAGATTTATTTTTACAATCGATTTTTTGAATCCTTGGCTTATTCCCTAATAAATTAGTAAGCCACATCTTTCCATCTCGTACTGTTATAGGACAGTTGGTCTCAAAATTAATTTCTGAATTCATACTAAAATTCCCTTGTAAATTCATCTTGCAATTTGTTTCTAAATTCATCCCACAATTTGCCTTTAGATTCATTTTAGAAATTACTTTAGATTTCACTCCAGTATTCACTTGAAAACTCATTCCATGATTCATTTCAGATTTCACTTCAGAATAAACCTTCATAGCCGTTGGAAGTCCATCATACATAGGATGTCTCTTTCCTTTTGAGCTTAGAAAATTTCCCACCTTTAATGTATTGTCATAAATCTGAGCTTGTCCATCCTCCATTACAAGAACTTTATCAGCTATGGGAAAAACCTCCTCCAATCTATGCTCCGATAATATAATTGTTGTACCCAATTCTAGATTTATCTTTCTTAAAGTTGATATAAATTCTGCAGATGCTATAGGATCAAGCTGTGAAGTAGGTTCATCTAATATAAGAACCTTTGGCTGCAGAGCCATAACTGAAGCAAGGTTTAATATCTGTTTTTGTCCTCCGGATAATTCAAAAACACTTTTTCTAAACCAGCTCTGTATACCAAAGAAACTTGCCATTTCAGCAACTCTCTTTCTTATAAATTTAGTCTTCATCCCTAAGCTTTCTAGTCCAAAAGCAAGCTCATGCCAGACTTTATCTGTAACAATTTGTTTATCTGGACTTTGATGAACGAATCCAATTTCTGATGCACTAATAAAGGCACTTAGCTTGTCTATAGATATACCATTATAAAGCACTTCCCCTAACACATCTCCATCCGGTGCTAATTCTTGCTTCATGTGGCGAAGAAAAGTACTCTTGCCACAACCAGATTTTCCACAAATTAAAACAAACTCTGATGGATATATCTTAATATTTAAATTCTTAATTGCTTCTTTTTCACATCCTGGATATGTGAAACTCATATTCTTGAACTCAATGATTTCCATTTATATTCCTCCAATAGGTCAATTATTACAGGTATCATAAGTAAAATAAAATATGCCAAATACACAATTACAGACATTATTGTTATATGCTCAATGCCGATAGCTGGATAATATATTATATTATTCATACCAAAATAGCAGCCCATTGAAACAATCAGTGATAGAAAAGCTATGATGGTTAAAGTAATTGCATCTCTTCTGTCAAAACGGTATATGCTAAAGCTTGAACGATGTGGAAGGCCATATCCTCTAGCTCTCATAGAATCTGATGTTTCAATAGAATTTTCCATTGACCATGTTATAAGTATAGAAAATTCTCTCATAAATTGTTTAGCCCTTTTAAGTACTCCCCCCTGTGAAATACCTCTTCCAATATTCCTTTGACCTTCTGAAATATTCTTTAATTTTTTCTTAAACAATGGTACAAATCTAAATGTCATTGATAAAACTAAAGAAAGTGAGGGAATTATTCTTCCAAAAAGATATATAACCTTGTCCGAAGTCATTATGTAATTAATAGATTTAAACCACATTATAGCGCTTATCATCATAATTCCTGAAGCTACACCATATATTATTGCTTCTAAAGTTATGGCATTATCATTTAAATAAAAAAGTATAGTTACCCCTTTATGAACAAATAATGGATTTATTATAGCCATAATTATTAGCATCGGTATTAAAAACTTCAAATTAGACTTCAATGATGCTATTCCATTTAAAACAACAGAATAAGTAAAGGATGCTACTAATGTGATTATAAGAAATAAAGGATGCATAGAAAAAACCGTAAACAAAATCACTGCTAAAAAGTAACAAAAATTCACAATAGGATGATATGTTTTAAATCCTGTCTCCATATTCACACCCTCCTTTAGTCCTTATTATATTTAGAGTAATCCTGATCTCCTACATCCTTACCTAAATTGCAGGTGTAATTCCAAGATATATAGTCATTTTCTTTAACATTATATCTACTGCAGCCATAATTAGGAAACCAACCATTTACCTTATACATCCAGCCACTCAACTCTCCACCGTCAAATTCATATAGATGATTTATTCCTTCCACATATGCTCCGCTATATAATGGATCATTCCTAAATTCCATTTGAATCCCTTTACTTCTAGTTGCACGCTTCAATATATCAAATACATTTTCATTCTCTTTTATTTGGACTTTCGTAGGTGGCAAAATCACACCATCTTTAGGAATATAAGAGGCTTTTCCTTTTGGAAGTCTATCCATATTGTTAAGTATTGTATTACAACGAATTTCTATAGTACAGTATCTCTTTTTAGTCCTTCTTGAATTGGCAGAAGTACTTTTAGTTCTTTCTTTACTTGCTACTGTTTTATTATTAGTATTATTATTTGCTTTATTGCTTACATATCTATTATTAATTTCTTTATTACTACTTTTTACATCTTTGTTTTCTTTATTAGCATTATCCTTATTACTATTTACTTCATCTGAGTTATTTTTATCTGTATTATTTTTATCTTCGGCAATCTCTGAAGTTTTTGCTTTATCCTTTTCAGCTTTAGATGATTCATCCTTATTTTCATTTTTAGGTTTTACTTCATCAAATTTTACTTTTGCTACTTCTGTCTTTACATCAGATAATACCCAATCTCCACCTTCATCTATGCTAAATGAAGCCATGCTGTTTTTAAACTGTATTTCAGATTTATAAACTAAATGATTAGAAGCTTCATTATATTTATATAGATATTTTTTTTCCTTAGATGGATTATGAAGTTTTATGTCTACCTCTAGAGGCAATTTATTATTATGGCGGAAAGACAACATGTCCACTTTCATGCTATTGTCCTTAGCAATGATTTTAATAAATTCCTCATACACTGTATCAGTTTCTATATCTAAATTTATTGGATGTATCTCCTTAACCTTACTTCCTAATATATTCCACTCTACTTTTTTATTAGATCCTACCTTAATTTCCTTATTAAAGATTTTATTTTCTTTTTTTATCTTTTCTAACTCTTCACTTGATAGACAATTTTTATTAGAGGAAGATTTGAATTCTTTAATATCAGCTTTAATTTTCTTATATTGTTTTCTCATATCATCAATATCTGGTGCTTCCTCTTCAACTAAAACTTCAGCCTCAGCAATAGCATTTTTTATCTTAATAATATTATTCTTAGAGTAATCGCCTTTGTCATTTCCCAGCTTAGCCTTATCTAATAATGTATTTGCTTTCTTTATCTGTGTAGAAATAGCTTTATTATAATCCGATGGTTCGATAGACAATTTATAAAGTCCACCTATTACAAAAAAGGCCAATATACTGATGAGTATTATCCTTCTTATCCTTTTTCTTTTCATAACCAAACCCCTTATAAATTATTTGGAGAGACCACATTATATGATCTCTCACTGTTTAATTATTTTTCTATAGTTATAACCTCTCATTTGTAATTATTATTTTATACTTCCATTCCCTTACCTTTAATTATTCTTTTTAATTTTGCTATTTACCCTTTTGATTATTCTATTTGATTTTTTACCTATTGTACTTTAACAGATTTTTTTCTATTATATACAAATAGAATTACTCCTATTAATATGCAAACTGTTGCAATAATAGCTGGATAATTTCTTGAACCAGTTTTAGGCAAGGTATCATTATCCTCTTTATATTCACTGCTATTTTGTTTATCAGACTTTAAGTTTTTATTATCACTATCTGCATTGTCTTTAATTGAATTTTTATCTGATGATTTTTCTTTCTCTTTACTAATTTTCTCTACATCTTTTGATATTTCAGGAATAATATTATAATTTTCAATATATTTTTTCTCTGATTCTGGTATAGATTTATAGTTAGTTTCTACTTCATCTATAATATTCTTTATCTCATCTACATTATTCTTATCTACAGTAATCTTTTTATCTCCATCCATAAGTTTTTCATTAATTAATGCATTTATAAAGTCAACCTTCGCTGGAATAAAATACTGCTCATAACTAGTAATAGTAGCTAAATCTTCTTTAGTAAGTCCATTAATGGCTTTATCTACATTATCTATTAACGACTTACTATTAGTATTAATGGCTACACCAATTAATGTATTTTTAATAAGCTCGTCTACTTTTTTTATTTGATTTAATACTTTTTCTAATTTTTCTTCAGCTTTTTCTAATTTAGAAAGATTTGTAACTAATTTTTTACCGCCATCACTTAATTCATCATATCTTGCTCTTGTAGATACGATGGAAGCACTGTCTACAGAAGTAATTTTGTCCACTGGTTTTATATTACCTATTGCTTCCATAACACCTTTTGCTGAAACAGCATTCTGTAATTCTTCTACTTTTGCAACAGCCTTAAGTAATTTATTTGAATTTGTTATTTTAGCTTTTTCTTCATTTGATAACCTATCATAAGATGCTTTTAAAGCTAGAACTCTACCCTGGGCATCTAATGTTATATCTTTTAATTCTGGCAATGAATCAATACCTTTTATTAAATACTCTATTGGATCAACATTTTCTAATATTTTTTGCAGCTTATCAAAATTAGTAACCTTAGCTTTCTCTTGATCTTTCAAAGCATCATAACGTTCAAATATACGTTTAATTTCAAAACTATTATAATATGGAGAACCAGCTGGGTCTGGTAGTCTTTCAATTTGATTTATGATATCAGCAACACCTATATTAGTATTATTTTTCTTTCCATAATTGTAAAGTATTCTAGCATCATTGTAGAAAACCATATCTCCATTAGGAGCAATTGCTACACTTTGTGAAGCGTATTGTTTTTCTCCTATATTAGTAACCTTTTCATATTTAGGTTTAGTTTGTCCTATACTATCTCTAACAATATACATTACTGAACTGTCACTTTCCTTATCTGGTGCATAAGGAATAATATATAAATAAACTTCTTGATTATTTTCTTTTGTGGCATAAGCTGTAGTTAATATAGGAGTACCTTTTGTAATAATTTCATCTATCCTATAAATCTCTTCCATAGTGTTTGCATCTATTACGTGGAATGGTTCATTACTTCCCATAGTATGTCCACCACCACCAAGATATAATCTATCATTATAAATTACTGGACTTGATTGAGTTCCACCACCATCAACATCAGAAATGTATGCCTTCATACTCTCTTTTTTAAAAGACCCATCACTATTTATCTCATATGAACGTACTACAGCTCCCAGACTTCCAGCACCGCTAGCAGATATATATATACGGTTATTCTTTGGATAATATACAATAGTGGATGAAACCACTTCTTTATTTGGTAAAACCATGGAATCAATTATTTTTCCTGTTTTTGCATCAACAGATCTTACTACACTACCCTCTCTTCTAATTTTACCTTGATCTGCAAATATAACTGCTCCATTTACAAATGCAGGACCCGCATTTGTTCCAAATCCTAACATTGTATTAGTTTCTACAGTCCATGCTGATTCTACCACTTCATCTGATTTTGAAGGATCTACATCTGTAGTTTTAAAAGCAGCATATTTTCCATTACGATCTCTTGGTCCTGTATATACATAACCATCATTGTAAAATACCTGTGCTTGAATTTGTGCACCCTCTGCTATTGAAGCAGTAACAAATAACTGTTCTAAAGTATTTGCATCATATGCGATTAAATATGTTTTCCCTGGCTGTCCGTTTTTTCTTGTAACATGTCTTGGAACAAAAATCTTACCATCACCATAAGCCAAATTTATAAAAAATGCGGCATCTCCTGGAGCTGGTGCAGTTTTTATTACTTTTCCAGTACTAGTTTCAAATTTAATAAGTTTTTCATATATATAACAATAAGTATAGTTCCCTACTATAATAGGAGTGCCTGGAGTAGTAACCCAATCCGAATCGCTTTTAGATTCAGTATATTTCCACTTTAATTCCATTTCTTCACCATTTCTTGGGGTTTTGGCATCAGATACTCCTTGAAGCTTTAAATTTCCCATAAATTGTGGCCAGTTTAAAGTAGTACCAGCTTCTACTAACTTATCTGTTTTTTTCGTTTCAGCAAATACACTGGTAAAATTCGTTAATACCATAGCCATAATAATTACCATGGCCAAAAAATGTTTAAATATATTTAACTTTTTTTTCATTTTTCACACACCTTTTAATTTATTGATTTAAGATATAGTACATATTATTTTAAAATGCTGTAAATTTCCATTTTAAACTTAGTAATTCTATTAATATAGTTAAATTTAAATACATCAGTTTGAATTTAAAAATAATAAGTCAGTATGCTAGTATATTTAACTTGTTATTTCTTTTCATGTACCTTATGTAACTTTAAAACTAGTAAGTATACAACATAAACTTTTAAAAAATCACATAAAAAAATCTTCTAACACGAGGTTAAAAGACAGCGAATAAATAATATGAAAACATTTCCACATTTAACACCCCCCTATTAATCGTAGAGACTTTGGTGAAAAATATAGGCAGATATCCTGACTTAAGTATCATCATTTAAAAATGTCTTCCCAGTTACCCAGTGACATAATATTCTTAAACTCCTCTATTACAGTGGCGGAACCGTTCAGGATTTTAACCTGATTCCCTTTTAATCCATTGCTAAATCTTAATAAATAACTCTTCAGCAACGAAACCCATATTTTATTATTAAATTATTAACATGTTCAAGATAATATTAACTATACGGTATAATATTGTCAATAGTAGAAATCAGTAGAAATACGAAATAAAGAAGAAATTTAGAAATAATTTATTTATTTTAAGAAAAATAAGATAAAAATAGAGACGGTTAAGAACTTTTATCTAAAAATTCTTAACCGTCCCCCTACTTCTTTACTTTCCTCTGCTTAAAGCATAAGCTTCTCTTGTTAAAAACTGCTTTGTCTTAAGATATTCAGGTATGTTCTTTTCCTCATTATTTATAGTTATATTAGCAAATTTCCTTCTTAATTCTAGCATGTACACATTATTGTCATAAGGTAGCTTTCCAATACATCTCAGTCTAAGTTTAAAATTATCATCCAGTTCACTTATATTAAATAGAGTGAGAAATCTTTTACATCTTCCTTTGAAAGCTTCTTCAGGATCAAGATTATCTATTTCAGTGTTATCAAAGATAAAATCAATATTTAGATATCCATCCTCAGCATATATGTTTGATTTGCAGAACTCATTTATATATTGTCTATTTTGATTAGCTCTAGAAATTCTCGAAAATTCCTCAAGCTCATCTATAAAGGTCAAAAAGGACGAATCATCAATAATTCCTTTCATTTGAAAACCTTCACTAGTATGATCAGATATAGCCATAAGTATTGATACAAGTACCATTGTCTTAACATAATCATATTTATTTACATTTAATGTTTTGTAATCTGAATAGTTAAAAGGTCTATTACTAAATACGGACAATTTTCTAAACAAAAGAAAAGCACTCATTATTCCATGTTGGTAGTTTTCAAAATCCTTTGAATATCTAATGTGCCTAGAATAACTAAAGTACAACTGCATTTTAAGTTTATTATTTTTTAAAATTTTACTCTCCTCTTCTGTTAAATTTAAAATTGCTTCTTCATTTACTCCCTTTATCTCCCCACTATATCCATTAAATTTAAATATCTTTTTAATAATTTGCTCTGACTCTTCACCTGATTTTCGTAAAAAACTAAAATTATAACTTATAAGATTTATGAAATCTTTTATTAAATTATCGTGTATATCTGAATAACTAAAATCAAATTCACTAAAGTCTTTTATTCCAAAATGAGGCAGTATACTTTTTATATTTTTATTTATAGAATTTATTTTCTTTATAGGATAGCCAAGATCATGAGTTAAAGCTCCTAAACATCTTACGGAATCATTATAATCTTCAAATTCTTTAATAAGATCATCTAACTCAATTACATCCTGAAATACTTCTGAATATTTACTTTTTCTAAACACATCGGATATTTGCCTTAATTGTTCATCTTCCTTACCGTATTTGTTAAAAAAAATCTTAAATTCATGATTTTTTATAATATATTCACCTAAAAAATATACCCATAGACAGTGCATAGTATGATCTCTATAAAAAGAATCCGATGCAAATATAAGCTCTTCAAAATTTACATATTCATCAAAATATGCAAATAAATCATCATAACCTCTTCTATCAGAATCTATAAAGCTCATGGATGCCTCAAATAGAAGTTTCCAAAGTTTCTTGCAAATTTTAATTTTATTATGCATTTCATCAGCTTCTCTTAAGTTTGATATTTCCCTTAATATATCTTTCTTGTACCATGGTTTATTCTTCAAAAACGCTATTGAATCCTTACCAATCTCATTAATATAAAAATCAAGTACCTTCTTTTCGTTAATTATCCCCAATTAATTCACCCCATTTAAAACTATTATTTTTAACCATTATTTACTATTATATCATTGATATCAAATTAATTACAGAGTGTGAAAAACAGTACAACTAGGCCCATTTAAGATACTTTCTGCATGCTTCAGATAGCTACACTGTCCTCTTACTTTAAATTTCTCTTTTTGTAAATAATAATATAGAAGAAATTATTGATAAGACTGTTATTATAACTGTTATTATTAGAGGTTTACTGGAGAACTCACTTGAAAGCTTCGAGCTTTCTGCTATAAGAGTAAAAGGATTAAAAGAATATTTAAATGTATTTAAAAGAGTTAACAAGATATTTATTCCCATAGATAACAGTGCAACCGCCATAGATTTTTTAAACAAGCTGCTAAACAAAAATATCAATGAAAGAATAAACAATAGATAAATATATACACTAGAAGAACATATAAACACAGTTTTTATATTAGGAAAATCCTGCTTAAATACAATAAAAGAATAATATATGTTTGTGATTACAGAAAGCGTACTTATTATAAATACTACAACCCCATAAAAACAAAATTTTGATATTACAATTGATGCCTTATTTGCTGCTTTTGTTATAGGAAATATTATGTTTCCCTTAGAAATTTCATTGCATAAAACTCCACTAAGTGTAAGACATAAAATCAATACACAAATTTGAGGTAAGGTACTACTTAAATAGTTTGCCACAGAATCCATTGCTGATGTTTTAAAAAGACTTGACATATCAGTTCCATATTGTTTTTCTAAAAGCTTTGGTGTGACTTTTAGCATAGGAGGAGTTAATAGCGCGAAGAAAAAGAATCCCATAAATAATATTATTAGTTTATGTTCTCTTTTAGCCTCTATAAATTCCTTATTTATATATGCCTTAAATGTCATTGCAAACACCTGCCTTAACAAGATTAAAGAATATATCCTCTAATGATACTTCTTTTTTAGTAAAGGATTTTATAGGAGTATTTAAAGATACTAAATATCTAAATAAATCACATTCATCTTTTAAAGTATTATCCACATAAATTAACATTATTTCTTCATTTTGTTTTATATTTTTTATAAATTGTGGATAATTTTGTTTTTGTACACAGCCATCAAAAATCACTTCATAATAAAAGGATGAATACTGCTTTTTAAGTGAGTCAAGAGTAGTTGAAGTAACAATTTCACCTTTATGAATTATAGTTATATAATCACATATATCTTCTGCATCACTTAAAAGATGAGTTGAAAAAAATACTGTCATACCTCTTTTCTTGAGACTTCTAATTATATTCATAACTTCTCTTCTACCTTCCGGATCCAATGCTGAGGTAGGTTCATCCAGTATAACTATCTTAGGATTATTACATATAGCAGTAGCTATCCCCAATCTCTGAAGCATGCCTCCTGAAAGAGTTTTTATGGTTTTATTTGATGCTTCTTTTAGACCAACTACTGAAAGTAATTCATCTCTAGAAAAACTAGAATCTTTAGAAGGAGAAAGGCTTAGTATAAAATCTAAATATTCCTTAACTCTCATATAGTTATAAAATTTAGGTTGCTGAGGAAGATACCCTATAGATTTTCTCTCATCATCATAATTAAGCTCTTTTTCACAAAAGATTACCTGTCCTGATGAAGCTTTTTTCAAACCACATATTATATTCATAGTAGTAGTTTTACCTGCTCCATTTTCACCAATAAATCCGTAAATAACCCCCTGTGGAATCTTTAAGTTTATATTTTTAAGTACCTTAAAATTGCCATAATTTTTATTTAAGTTTATAAGTTCTAAAGTAAAATCATTGTCCCCCTCACATATATTCATTGGCCTTCATCCTTTCCTAATATTATTTAATTCCCTTATAAAATTACTAATTTCATTTTCCCATAATTATTAATTTCATTTTTCTAAAATTACTGCTTTCGTTACTTCTTAATATCATTATTTTCATCACTTCCCTTACATTTGTTTCATATTTTCTAATCCTCATTTCTGCCTATTATTAAAAATGCAATACATCCTATAGAATTAAAACATAGTATTGTCCACGCCCATTTTGGGATAAATTTCACTGGACTTTTTGCTATTATTATAAAACAGTAAATTGAAAAAATAGCTTGAAGTATTAATATTGGTATTAATAATGTAAAATCTATAGTCACAATATCCACTCCTTTACTTCCTATTTGCATTTATTTATAAGCTACAAATTACTTATTTTTCTTCTTAAAATATATTTTTTTATATATTAAATAAATTAAGGCTGAACTAGGCACATTCATTAACCCAATTATTCCCCAAAGCCAA
Organism: Haloimpatiens massiliensis; assembly: GCF_900184255.1. NCBI lineage: Bacteria > Bacillati > Bacillota > Clostridia > Eubacteriales > Clostridiaceae > Haloimpatiens > Haloimpatiens massiliensis. Next base: position 414,818 of record NZ_LT854639.1, read on the forward strand.
GGATTTGGAATATTATTTTTCATCGCATCTCTGAAAATAATAGTTCCTTGAATAGTCACAAGTATAAGCAGCAATATAATAAGTACTGTATTTCCTGTCACTAGCCTTCCCTCCTTGCTTTTCTTCTAATAATAAATGAATTTATTATTAGTAATAGTATAAGTAATACAAATTGGACTTCCACTATCGCTACTATTGAAACCTTTGTACACATAAATCCAATGAAAATAGACATTAAAGTAGCTACCAATAAGAATTTAATTGTAGCCTTTCGAAGCTTAATATTAAAACCTATTTCCTGTCCCTTTTCTACTATAGAACTTATATCAATAGAAACAGGTATATTATTTTCCATATCATTTGTAATGGACATCTTATCTAAAATAGATTTTAGTTCAAATTCATCAGAGGTAGCACCATCTAGTGACCCCTCATAGTACTTATCAATGTTTTTATTTAAATCATCAAAGGATTTCATATTAGCTACCTCCCTTAAATTTCGAAATAATTTCTTTTATTCCATAATGTAATCTAGAACGTACTGTACCAATTGGACAGTTTAATATATCACTTATTTCTTCATAACTATATCCATAATAGTGCTTTAGTATAAAAACGCTTCTTTTATCATTAGACATGGCTTTTAATATTTTCAAAACCTCCTCTAAATCTTCCTTTATAATTATATCTTCCTCCAAATTATAAGAGGATGGCAAAACATCTAATAGTATATCTGTTTCATTAACCTTTCTTAAGCAATCCTTATATTTATTAGTTGCAATCTTTATTAACCATGTAGAAAACTTTGCCTTTGGAGTAAAGGACTCTATATGAATAACAGCTGATAAAAGGGTGTCTTGAACAATATCCTCAGTTAAATCTTTATTACAAGTGAGTTTTAATACATATCCCTTTAAAATTGAAAAATTATTACTAATCAATATTTCCAAGGCATATTTATCCCCCTTCTTAGCTCTTGTGATTAAATTTTCTTCATTTTGATTTTGAAGATTCATATGTTTTACTCCTTTTGCTATTACACTTATTTCATTTATTTATTCATTTCATTTATTAAACGTATTAATTTCAAAAAAGTTCAATGAAAAATTAAAATTTTTACCTAATTATAAACTTTGCTAAAAAATAAATCTATGTTAAAAATAGCTCAATTATCCCTTATATCCCTCTTAAAAATTACTATTATTGAGATATTCAAAGCTTTCTGCTTGTACTATTGATTAAAACATGTTTATTTATTCTTTATTATTTTTACATTTTTATACTTTATTTTAAAATAGTGGTATAATGTTTTTATCGTTATAAAATATTAATGGAGGTGTTCTATTATGAAAAAAACTTTTAATAAAGTTTTTAAAAAAGTTTTTTTATTAGTTCTATCCTTTATGTTATTAACATTAAACTTTACTCCTAACGTCTTAGCTTCATCTGCTTCCTGTGGAAATTCTAATACAAATTCATCATTACCTAAATTAAATAACAATTATCCTATTGTAATGGTTCATGGATTATTTGGTTGGGGAAATGACGAACTCTATGGCATTAACTATTGGGGTGGAAAAAATAGTCTAAAAGATATGCTAAATAAAAAAGGCTATACAGTTTTCACTCCTACTATAGGTCCTATATCTAGTAATTGGGATAGAGCCTGTGAATTATATGCTTACTTAAAAGGTGGTACAGTGGATTACGGAGAATTCCACTCAAAAAAAGCTGGACATGCACGTTATGGAAGAACTTATCCTGGAGTTTATCCACAACTGGGAACTTCAGATGCTAATGGATTAAAAAAGATCCACTTAATTGGTCACAGTATGGGTGGACAAACCATTAGAGTATTAGCTCAATTATTAGAAAATGGGGCTGTGGCATTAAAAAATTTACATACAATATACTGTTTTGCAAGTTTAAACTTAACACAATATATTGTAGTATTTATTTTTAGTGCGACAGCCCCGTTGATGTAATTATTACTTCATTTAAAATAATCGTATTTATATAGATATTTTTCATTTTCCAAAACTTCTTCAATTAATTTGTGTAATCACTTATAATAAGTATAAATGCTATCCAGTATTTAGTCTTTAAAAAGTTATAAATTTATACGTTTATACAATATTTTCTTTTTTTATTAAATTACCAAAGCTTAGGATCGGAGTGTGAATTTATGAGACTTCACAGACTTTTAGGAATTATTATGCTGCTTGATTCAAGAGGAACAATGAAAGCAGGAAATTTAGCTAAAATACTTGAAACTTCAGAAAGAACTATATATAGGGATATTGATATATTATGTGAAGCGGGTATTCCTATTATGTCACTTCCAGGTCCTAATGGCGGCTACTCTTTTATGGAGGATTATAAAATAAATTCAAATGTTTTTGAGAGCGGAGATATTATTAATCTTTTACTTTCAAGTATGGGCATAAGACCAGAAAAGAATAGCGAAACAGCACAACAGCTACAAAATGCCATAATTAAGCTTGAAAAAAGTATATCTATAGAGCATAGAAAAGAGATTATTAAGGCTAAAGAAAAATTTTTTATTGATTCAGAACCCTGGCGGGGTAAAAAGGCACAAAATAAGTACATAGATATAATTAAAAAATCAGTGCTCAATTTAAAAAAGATAAAAATATATTATAAAAAATATGATGGAGAAGTATCAGAAAGAATTATAAGACCCTATGGTGTAATAGTAAAAAATTCTCAGTGGTATGTGGCAGCCTTTTGTGAATTAAAAAATGATATTAGAATTTTTAAATGCAGCAGAATTAAAAATACTGAAGTTCTAAGTGAAAGTTTCCATATGCCCGAGAATTTTTATCTGGAGGAATTCTGGAAAAAAAACAAACAAAAATTTGTGAAACAGGCCTCATCTAAAATAGAGCATAACGCATACCCTGTAAAAGTCAAATTGTATGAGGAAAAGAAAAAACTTCTTGAAGGCTTTCATGTGCTTTCTTCCATGAAGTTAAAAGACCATTGGGTTTATGATATAGATATGATTAGTTTTCAAACTGCCTGCAATGTAATATTTCCTTTTAGTGATAGAATAGAAATTCTAGAACCTATGGAGCTTAGAGGGTTTATATTAGAAAAAATCAATAAAATCTTAAATTTATATAAAGTTAAATAAATCCCTGACATAATGTTGTCAGGGATTTATTGATATAATTGATATAACATTAATTGAAGGGGTGAGGGATAATGGAAGAAAAAATAAAAAAACTTTCAGGGGCAAATATGGACATAGATCTAACAAGTGATGGCAAAGTTGATTGGAAGCAAAGTGCTTGTCCTTGGAATAAAAAAGACGGATCAAATACACATAAATGTGCAGTTAAAGATACTTCAATATGTGAGTATTTTTGTGGTATTGAATATCTAGATAAAGTAATTTGTTGTTTCCCTAATGCAAATCCAAATAGGTATCAGGGAGCGATTAACAAATAGATACTATCAAATGGTAAATACTAGATATAGCTAACAAATTTTAATATATATTAATTTAAAATTCGTTAGCCCATCTATAAATACAAATATGAAGGGAGATATTAATATGGAAGGAAAAATATTAACCATCAAAGGATTCAAAGCTGTAGGTATCACTTACTTTGGTAACAATAAAAATGGAGAAATACCAAATCTTTGGAATACATTTAACAAACGTTACAAAGATATAAAACAAAAAAGTAAATCTATGCTCTGTTACGGTGTCTGTGATGATGAAGCAGATTCCCAAGGTAGATTTCCCTACACTGCTTGTGCAGAAGTAGATAGCTTTGAGGATATACCAGCAGATATGGTAACAAAGGTTGTTCCAGAGGGTAATTACTTGGTGTATACTTATAAAGGAGCTATAAAGGATATTTGTGAGTTTTATAACAACATATTTGCAAAATGGCTTCCAACTTCAGGACATGAGATAGATTATAGACCTCAATTTGAATTATATGATGAGAGATTCATGAACAATGGAGAATTTGACGTATATATTCCGATTAAGTAATACTTTATATAATAATATCTACTAATTATTTTTATTCATAAATATATCATAAAAAGGATGTGCGTGCAGCAGCATGTCCTTTTTATATTCTTATAAACTCAAATTTTCCTTATTAGTTGTAATGTAAAGTTTTTAAAAGAAACACTAAATAAAAATTCAATATCAATCATAACTTATACTCATTCTAAATATAATTTAATTGTTATAACTATTTATAAAATACACTTTAGTAGCTCATAGAAGTGATATACGTCTATTGACAAAATTAATATTTATTAGTTATAGCGTGAATTTTAAAATTCTAAGTTTCCTAATTAACTAAAAGTAGCGTATTAATGATACTTATTTTTAAAAATTTTTATGAGGTGTTAAAATGAATTATATAAACACAACAAAATATAAAGATGAATTACCAATAAATACTATAGATAAAATTAGAAATTTACTCTATAGTGCAGGGCTTTCTACCATAGAAACAAATTGGAACAACTCCATTAAAGGCTTCTATTCGGTAAGTCTAACTGTTAAAGGTACAAACTTATCTACAAATGGTAAAGGCACCACTTCCTTATATGCATTGGCAAGTGCTTATGCAGAACTTATGGAAAGGTTACAAAACCAATCTTTCTTTAAACTTTCTGTAGATTTAAGTCCACAGGCATTAAATTATAGAGGTTTCTATTATGCACCAGATGAAAAGTATATTAAAATTACTGATATGATAAATAGCCAAGAAGATTGGGTTCAAACACAAATGTCTCAATTAAATCCTGATATTGATAAATTTAAGCTCATGAATAAGTGGAAGGCTATATCTTATGAAGACATTTCCTGTGATTTTGTTGCTTTACCATATATTAATTTAACAAATAGTAAATTATCATATATACCAATCAAAATGATTTCAAAAATGTATATGTCCAATGGCATGTGTGCTGGAAATACAATAGAAGAAGCATTAGTACAAGGATTATCTGAGATTTTCGAAAGATTCGTAAATAAAGAAATAATATTAAATAAAATTACACCTCCAACTATTTCTAATAAATATATATCAAAATTCCCAAAAATTGAAGCAATGATAAATAGAATAAAGTCTAATGGAAATTATGATATAATTGTAAAAGATTGTTCACTTGGAAAATTCTATCCAGTAGTAGGAATAATTTTCATCAATAGAGACGACCAAAGCTATTTTGTTAAATTTGGAGCTCATCCAATATTAGAAATTGCTCTTGAAAGAACTCTTACTGAGCTTTTACAAGGGCAAGATATTAAAAATATGAATGGATTAAAAGAATTTGCTTATAAGAATACTATTAATAGTGAAAAAAATAATTTAATTGGCATTCTTGTAAATGGTTCTGGCTTTTATCCTACTGAATTTTTCAGTAAAAATTTCAGTTATAAATTTAGTGAATTTGAAGATCTTAGAGATTGTAGCAATAAAGAAATGTTAAATTATTTAATTTGTTTATTAAAGAAAGAAAATTATGATGTTTTTGTAAGAGATGTATCATATTTAGGATTCCCTAGTTATCATATAATTGTTCCAGGCTTCAGTGAGATTGAAAAAATTGATGATATAGAATCAATAGAAGAATACTCTGATTTTGTTAGAATTAAAAAATGTATAAGAAACTTAGATACCCTTTCTAACGAAGAAACATTACAATTTTTAAATATAATGAAATATCGCAAAATCAAAGGTCTAGCCCCTATAACTGAATTTTTAAACATTTACACAAAAAATACATTTTCATGGTATTATTCAAGCATTGATTTGTTTACTGCCGCTGTCTATTACAAGTTAGGGGACTTTAAAAATGCCTACGAAACTTTTAATACATTTTTAAAATATATTCCATTTAATCCACTCAATAAAAAAATATACACTTATTATAAATGTGTGAGAGACTATATTGGAACAAAAATAGATAACTTAAATGAGAAGGAAAGTATAAAAATGTTAAATTCTTTTTATCCATTAAATATGATAAATAAAGTAATCAATCAATTTAGAAATCCACAACAAATCTTTTCTATCTTTGGACAACTAAGGTGCTGGAACTGTGAAATCTGTGATTTCAAAGCCAGTTGCTCATATAATACAACAGAAAAGGTTTATAAAGTTCTAAAATACAATTATGATTTAAATAGAATAGACCAATATCGTATCAAAAATTTATTAAGTTTATAGTATTTTAATAATTCAAGCGAGAATGAAAATTTATTTCTATTCTCGCCTTTTTTAAAATAAAAAAGACTAAACACTAATTTAATTTAAAAGCATTTAGTCCTAAGATTGTTATACCTTTGATTTTATATTTAATGTACTTAATTACTCTTCATAAGTAGATATCATTGGAGTCATTTCATACGTTCTCTGCATTGATTGCATTGGATGCATCGCATACATTCCACACATCGATTGCATTGATTGCATTGGATGCATTGCATACATTCCCTGCATCGACTGCATTGATTGCATTGGATGCATTGCACACATTCCCTGCATCGATTGCATTGATTGCATTGGATGCATTGCACACATTCCACACATCGACTGCATTGATTGCATTGGATGCATTGGATGCATTGCATACATTCCCTGCATCGATTGCATTGGATACATTGGGTAGTTAGGTTTCATTTCTTTAGCATTCATTTCTTGCATACAGCCCATTTCATATTTATCCATTAATATACCTCAAATTTATTTTTTCTATATTATTATATGTGAATCACCTTTTTATGTGATTCTATTATTTAGTGTTTGATACCCATTTACACTTTCGTGGATTTATACTATCATAGTTTCTCAACAGGAATCCATATTTCACAAAAACAATCCTTAATATCCTCTGAATACAATTCAAAATCAGTATCATCAATCATGCTATATTCTGAACCTGGAAGAAACTCTGAAAAGATTTTCCCCCAGGTTTCGCCTATGCAATCTTCATTTTCACCAACACATTTAAATACAGCCCATAATGTAGGTTTTACCTGCCATATAGTATATCCATCCGGTACATTACCACCACTAAATTCCATACCAATGCCATAGTCAAAATGAGTACTTTCTTTTGATACTGGTGCACAGGCTCCATAAACATCATGCTTTCTAGTGTTTTGTTTCAGAACATCAAATACTCCATTTTCGCCACATTGTTTCCAAAAATCCGGAATTTCAGTATTTCCATCTTCTGAAATTGATTCATTTCTAAACTTTTCAACCTTAGCCAATAATTTAAATTCTTCTCGTTTTTCAATTCTGTAGTCCATAACAGTACCACCTTCCAATTTTATTTTAATAAGAAGGCGATTAAAAGACTTTAATTTCATACCTGCACGCCTTGCCACATTCGGCGTAACACCATGAAATCTAGTAAATGCTTTTGTAAAACTTTCTGGTGAATCATAGCCATATTTTAATGCAATATCAATTACCTTTAAATTAGATATAGAGATTTCCTGTCCAGCCATGGATAATCTTCTATTCCTAATATACTCATTTGCTGTAATACCAGTCACTAAACTAAATGTCCTATGAAAATGATAGCTTGACATGTACACATGTTTTGCAACATCTTCATAAGTAATCGGCTCTAATATATTTTCTTCCATATAGTCGATTGCCTTTTGCAGGTTCTGAATAAAATTCATTTTATCACCTCCATGTATAAATTGTACTAAAACATAACTGTTATTTCCTATCCTCCCTTGCTCACATTTGTCCAAATGAACTATAAATTTTGTTAATAAACTACCTCATTAAGTTTAGAAATTAATTCTTGATCATTAAATTTTTTAGTAAGATAATTTTTAGGATCAAACTTTAGTAAAACATTTCCTATATCAAATACAACATTTTTAATCATTTTGCCCTCCAAATATAATATAAGCACTTACCTTTGTGTGTTTTTTGTTTAGATTTTCTAAGTAAATTGCCATTTAAACTTCAATATTATTTAAACATATAATATAAAAAGTGTCGAGAAAAACTCGACACCCTATTTCTTTAGCTTAAATGAACTTTTAAGTGATACTATTCTATTAAATACTAATTTTTCATCAGTAGTATATTTTGGATCTACTGTAAAAAATCCATTTCTAATAAGTTGTAACTTGTCTTGTGGCTTGGCATTTTCTATAGCTGCCTGCTCAATAAATCCTTGTAATATCTCTAGTGAGTTTGGATTTATTTGTTCTAGGAAATTCTTTCCTTCATTTTCTTCTGCATCATCTAATATTAAAGGCTCGAATAATCTAAATTCTGCTGGTTTTGCTTTTTTAGCTTCTACCCAGTGAATAGTTGCTTTTACCTTTCTTCCTTTAAAACCTGAACCTGATTTTGTTTCTGGATCATAAGTACAATGTATTTCTACAACTTCATCATTCTCATTTTTTATAACATCTGTACATTTAACAAAATATGCACCTTTTAATCTTACTTCGTTTCCAGGGAATAATCTAAAATACTTCTTTACTGGAACTTCCATAAAATCTTCTTGTTCTATATATAACTCTCTTGAAAATGGCACAAGTCTCTTTCCTAGAGTTTCATTCTTAGCATTGTTCTCTATTTCTAACATTTCTGTTTGACCTTCTGGATAATTTGTAATAACTAATTTTAAAGGTCTCATAACAGCCATTGCTGATGGTACTTTTAATTGTAAATCTTCTCTTATGAAGTATTCTAACATTTGAGAATCTACTATTGAATTAGATTTAGATACACCTATTGCCATACAAAAGTTTCTTATAGCTTCTGTTGTATATCCTCTTCTTCTTAATCCTGATACAGTGGGCATCCTTGGGTCATCCCATCCGTCAACTATTCCTTCATCAACTAATTGTTTTAACTTTCTTTTACTCATAACTGTATTAGTCATGTTTAATCTTGCAAATTCAATTTGTCTAGGAACAGATTCCATTTCACATTCTCTTACAACCCAGTCATATAAAGGTCTATGATCCTCAAACTCCAAAGTACATATGGAGTGAGTTATTCCTTCTATAGCATCTTCTATTGGATGAGCAAAATCATACATTGGATATATGCACCACTTATCTTTTGTATTGTGATGTTCTGCATGGGCAATTCTATAGATTATAGGATCTCTCATATTTATATTTGGAGAAGTCATATCTATTTTAGCTCTTAAAACTTTTTCTCCATCTTTAAATTCACCTTTTCTCATTCTTTCAAATAAGTCAAAATTTTCTTCAATAGTTCTACTTCTATAAGGACTTTCTTTTCCAGGTTCAGTTAGAGACCCTCTATATTCTCTCATTTCTTCTGGAGTTAAATCACAAACATAAGCTAATCCCTTTTTTATTAAAAGAACTGCTTTTTCATACATTGTATCAAAATAATTTGATGCAAAATTTATTTCATCCCAGTTACCACCAAGCCATTTTACATCTTCTTTAATTGATTCAACATATTCAGTATCTTCTTTAGTAGGGTTTGTATCATCAAATCTCAAATTAAATTTTCCATTAAATTCTTCTGCTAATCCTGAGTTTAAAACTATTGATTTAGCATGGCCTACATGTAAATAACCATTTGGCTCTGGAGGAAAACGAGTTACTATTTTATCATGTTTTCCACTATTTAAATCTTCAATAATTATATTTCTTATGAAGTTAGATGAATTGATTTCATCAGACATATTTTTCCATCTCCTCTTAATTATTTTTACATATAAAATGCTTGTTATTAAATTATGTTTATTACCACATATATAATGCTTATTGTTAAATCTCACCTATTGTTACATGCATAATGCTCATTATTAAACCGTACTTATTATCAATTTTAATCTAATATACCTAAAAAATAAAGTTAGTAACTGAACTTTCACACATAAATTTTAAGATATATATTATTTTTTAATTTTATATGCTTATATTTCTAAAAATTTCTCAAATCTTTGTTTTACTTTATCTTTACCTAATATATTCATAATAGTATAAAGATCAGGTGTATTACTTCTATGTGATAAAGCTGCTCTTACTGCACCTGCAACATCTGAAATCATTCCTTTATATTGTTCTGGATTTGCTTTGTATGCTTTTCTATTTGCACAATATCCTAATTCTAAACCAATTGATTTTAAATCTTCAAACCATTCCTCTTGACTAGTAACATTGGTATTGTATTTATTCATGTATGCTTTTATTACGTCTTTTGCTTCTTCTAATGTTAATGTCTTTGGTAATTCAACTTCTTTAGCAGTTTCTTTGTAGAATAATTCATCGAAGAAATAGAAGATTTTTTCTTTTACTTCATCCCACTTAGCATAGTCTTTTCTTGGTTTTGGCCCTTCTTTATCTATATTAAATATTTCTTTAGACATTTTTTCATTAACTGTAACCAATCCATACATTTCCGCATCAAATTCTTTTGCCCAAGCTATATAATTATCATAAACTACATCTGCCTTCATTTTGCAAATAACATTTTTACTTACATCATTTAATTTTACTATATCAAATAAAGCTCCTGATTTACTCATTTTGTCTAAATTTACTGTGAAGTCATGATAACAAGCTGTAGGATTTTCTTCTCTCCATTGTTCAAAGGTTGAATTTATGATATTTAATAAATATTCTATAACTGAAACTGATGGATATCCAACTTCCTTATAATAAGAAACCGCAGCTTCTGGATCTTTTCTCTTTGATAATTTTCTCTTTGAACCGTTATCATTTTTCATTATTGTTGGCACATGAGCATATTGTGGTATTTCTAAACCTAATACTTCAAATAATTGAATATGTATAGGCAATGATGATAACCACTCTTCTCCTCTTATAACATGAGTAGTTCTCATTAAAGTATCATCTATAGCATGTGCAAAATGGTATGTTGGAAGTCCATCACCTTTTATTATAACAATATCTTGGTCATTCTCAGGAAATGATATATCCCCTTTTATTAAATCATGAATTTCAACTCTATTTTCTATATTTCCTGGTGACTTTAATCTTAATATATACTCTTCTCCTGCTTCTATTTTAGCTATAGCTTCTTCTGGACTTAAATTTCTGCACTTAGCATATTCTCCGTAATATCCTGGAGTTATTTTTTCAGCTACTTGTTTTTCTCTTAAAGCTGCTAACTCCTCAGGAGTACAAAAACATGGATAAGCCAATCCCTTAGCAATCAAATCCTTGGCAAAGGTCTTATATATTTCCCCTCTTTGACTTTGTCTATATGGACCATATTCTCCTTTAAAAGTTTCTTGTCCTGTCATACCTTCATTAAAATCCATTCCAAAGTTATACATTGTTTCAATTGTATCTTCGATTGCCCCTTGAACTTCCCTCTTTTGATCTGTATCTTCTATTCTTAAACAGAAAACACCTTCACTTTGACTTGCTAATCTCTCATCTACTAAAGCTGTGAATATTCCTCCAATATGTTGAAAACCCGTTGGTGATGGAGCATATCTAGTAACTTTTGCTCCTTCTTTTAAATTTCTCTTTGGATATTTTTTTATATAATATTCCGGTGTCTTGTCTACATCGGGGAATATTATATTAGATAATTTTTCTAAACTCATTTTTATTCCTCCTAACTAACTATAATAAATATAAAAAAACTTCCGTCCTAAAACATTAGAACGAAAGTTACTTCCGCGTTACCACCTAAATTGATTAAGTAAACTTAATCCACTCATTATCCCTATATGGGGAGTTCCCCTAAACCTACTACACAATAAAGCTTTCAGTTTAAGCTCCAGAGCTTCTTTCTATAGAATCAAATATTAGGCTTGCACCCTCCCTAACTCGCTTTAAATTAATGTCTATATACTCTTCTCCTTCATTGCACTTATCAATATTATTATTTTCAAAATATAGTACTATTATACCTATACCACTGGTTATTGTAAATAGTATAGACATATTTTTATTAACTTACAATTAATCTTCATTTATTTAGATTCATTTAATAACTTCAATATATTTTTATAAAAACATTACCTTACAAAATTGTGCAATAAAAGAGAGGATATATATTTTTTATAATGTTAAACTTTGTTTAGGAGGCGATGATATGGAGTGGTTAAAGAAACTAAGTCAATCTATAGATTATATAGAAAACAATTTGGATGGAACTATTTCTTATGAAGAAATATCAAAAATAGCCGACTGTTCCATTTACTCTTTCCAACGCATGTTTAGTTATATTGCAGGTATTCCTTTAGCTGAATATATAAGGCGTAGACGTATGACAGCTGCTGCATTTGAAATACAAACTAAAGAAATTAAAATTATGGATATAGCTTTAAAGTACGGTTATACTTCACCAACTGCTTTTAATCGTGCATTTCAAAGTATTCATGGTGTAGCACCAACTCTTGCTAGGTCAGAAGGAACTCTACTAGAAGCATATCCACGAATCAGTCTTTCAATATCAGTTAGTGGAGGTGAAAGTATGAAGTATAGAATAGAAAAAAAAGGACCTATTCGAATTATAGGAATAAGAACTGGTTTACAAGAAAATTTTGAATACAATTTTAAAGTAGTCCCTGAATTTTGGAATGAAACACTTAAAAAGGATGACTATTTTAAAATTTGTAACTTAAACAATCAATCCCCTAAGGGCATTCTTGGTTTAACATTATATGAAAACCCTAAAGAAATTTATTATTATATAGCTACTTCTACAGATAAGAATGCTCCAAAAAATATGCTAGAGTACACTATTCCATCCGCAACTTGGGTTATTTTTGAATGTAATGGTAATTTTAAAGAATCTATTCAAACCATATTTAAAAAATTTCTTACAGAATGGCTCCCATTCTCAAACTATGAGTATGCAGGATTGCCAGATATAGAAATATATCCAATAGCCAAATCCCATATTGCTTCTGGATATTCAGAAGTGTGGATAGCAATTAATAAAGTAAGTGAATAAAAAATAATTATAAAGGAGAAAAAAATGAATTATAGTATGAAAATTAAGAGTATTGAACCTATTAGAGTAGCTTATATGAAATATAATGGAGTTGTTGCTGGAGCAAATAAATTCTTTCCAAATGTCTTTAAAGCAATTAATGGGAAGGCAAATGGAGCCCCTTTTATTTCCTATTATTCATTTGATGAGCAAACCAAAATAGGTGAATTGGAACTTTGTGTTCCCACTGCCGAAACGCCAAATAAAAATGGTATATCAATAAAAGAACTGCCTAAAATAAAATCACTTTGCACTACTCATATTGGTTCATATGAAAGTCTATTTGTTGCATATAAAGCAGTATATAAGTATGCCAAGGAACATTCTATTTCTTTAAAATCACCTTACCATGAAGTTTATATTAAAGGGCCTGGATTATTTTTTAAAGGTAATCCAAACAAATATATAACTGAAATTATATTTCCAATAGAAGAGGTGGAATAAATGCTTGCAATTGAAATTAAAAATATAAATAAATGCTATAAAAATGGAGTTAGTGCCTTAAATGATTTGAGTCTAACGGTTAAAAGAGGAGAAATTTTTTCTCTTCTTGGCCCCAATGGGGCTGGGAAATCCTCACTAATTAATATTTTAACAACATTTTATAACGCTACTTCTGGTACAATAAGTGTTTTAGGAAAAAACTTGCAGGAAAATCCTCATTGGGTAAGAAGTCAAATAGCTTGTGTTTCTCAGAAAATTTCAATAGATGAGCATCTCTCTCTAATGGAAAATATGGTTTTTCAAAGTAGATTATATAAAGTCGCTGCTAAAGAAGCTGAAGAAAGGATAAAAACATTAATAGATATTTTTAACCTCTCTAGTTATTTAAAATATCCTACTTCTTCTTATTCTGGTGGTGTAAAACGTAGACTTGACATTGCCATGAATTTAGTTTCTTCACCTAAAATTTTATTTTTAGATGAACCTACAGTAGGATTGGATGTAGAATCCAGGGCATCATTATGGAAAATGCTTCTTAAAATTCGTAATCAGCTAGGGACAACAATCTTTCTTACCACTCATTATCTTGAGGAAGCCGATTTTCTAAGCGATACCATATGCATTATGAAAAAAGGGGAAATATTAGTGCAAGGTTCACGAGAGGACTTAGAAGGTTATATAAAACAAAATGTTCTACGTATTATTTTTTCTACTAAGGAAGACGCTAAAAAGTATAAAGATATTTTAATCAATATGCTCAACACTAAATTTACCACTTTAAAAAATAAATCTTTATTTATAGGATTAGCTGACACTCCTAATGCTTTTATTGAAATTAATAAATGGCTTTTAGAAAATCATATAAAATTTAATGGAATTGAAATGGTAGAACCAAGCTTAGAGGATATTTTTCTTATAATAACAAATTCAGATAAACATAGATTGGGGGAATCGAAATGTTAAATATTTTATGGAGAAATATGAAATGGCGTTTTGAAAATCCTTTATCAATTGTTTTTACTATAATACAACCTCTTCTATGGCTAGTTATGTATAGTACAGTTGCCAATTATACAATGCAAAATTTAGGAATTCAAAATTACACTGCTTTTATACTTCCTGGAATCCTCGTTTTAGTTACATTGGGTGCTTGTTGTAGCTGCGGATTTATGAATTTTATTATGAGATCTAATGGTAGTTTTTATAGAATTTTAATTGCTCCTATTAGCCGAAAATCAATTGTTTTAGGGCAAATGTTAGAGTCAGTATTAGTTTCACTTTTAGAAGCAGCCATTTTATGCGTTGCAAGCCTCTTTTTTTCTGTTAGAATTGAAACAGGGCTAACTGGAATATTACTAATTATTTTACTTATCTTCATGACTGGATTTTTCATGTCAGGACTTTCGTATTCTATAAGTCTACTACTCCCCAATGAAGTAATTTATGAAACAATCATGAATACAATTGTACTACCATTTTTCTTTTTAAGTACAGCATTGTTTCCTATTGAAGGTTTAACCGGTGCTTTACGAACAATTGTATTAATAAATCCTTTTACACATATTATTAATGCATTGCGTAGTTTAATACTTGGAAATACCATATTATTCTTAGATATATTACCTGTAATTTTATTATTTATAGTAATGTGTACTCTAAGCTTTTTACTTGCCATGTGGAGATTAAAAAAAGAAACAACTAACTAAATTTATTATAAATTAACTAATTTCATAATAAATTTATGTATAAAAGCCGTATTACAAATATGTATTACGGTTTTTATAATAACAAAAGATTTATATTCGTTTTATATACTTTAATATCTTTATGCATTTTACAGCTCATTCCAATACTTTGCTTAAAATTACATATTACGCAATCATTCTTATTAAAAGAAAATTTAATGCTTATGGTTTGCGTATCTTTTTCCTTAAGTTTTCCTAATAAAATCTTTAATTAATATAAAAAAAATATTATACTTAATAATAGTATAGTAAGTAATACCTATGATTAAACCATAAAAAGGTACAATGTGGTGGAATTATGAAATTTCTCCTCCATGACTTGCATAAGAGCTGAGAACAATAAATTTAAATAGTTCCTTTGCTTCTTATGCAAGTCATTCCAGAAAAATTTCATAATTCAAGTAATTTAATACTTTTTGTGGGATAATCATATCTATAAATAGGGAAAACTAGATTGAGGGGTTTATATATGAAAAGAAAAGATATACTTGAATTAAAAAAACGTTTAAAGAAAGATCATTGCACCTTCACTAAACTGTGCGGTTGCTATGTTAATGGTGAAAAAAATATTGTTTTAAATTTTAGAGAAAACTTTTTAAATTTAGATGAGGATGAGTACTTTAAGTATTTAGAAATTGCTAAAAAAGTCCTATCTGGAACCATTGGCAACAATATTTTAGAACTTAATTTTCCACTCAATGAGAATCTTGAAAATGAAAAACAACTTTCTCTTATTAAGCTTAAAAAAAGTCAATTAAAAGATGATGCTCTACTTCAAGATTTTTATAAATCTATTATAGATAATTATGATTATACCGGCAATTTTTTAATACTAGTTTTTCATGATGCTTATGATGTTATTACTAAAACTACTGATAATTCTAAGATAGATGAATCTGAAGAAGTTTATGAGTATATTCTATGTGCAATATGTCCTGTTTCACTTTCAGATCCCGGACTTAGATACTTTGAAGAAGAAAAGAAAATAAAGGCACGTATTAGAGATTGGGTGGTGAATACTCCTCTCCTTGGCTTTGTATTTCCTGCTTTCATTGATCGTAGTTCAGACGTTAACTCTGTTATATACTACACTAAAAATGCAAAGGACCCACATTCTGAATTAATGGAAAATGTTTTAGGTTGTTCTTCAAAACAAACTGCCACTATACAAAAAGAAACCTTCCAAGTAATTATTAAAGATCATATTAGCACTGATGAAAAAAAAGCTGAGAAAACTTTTATGGAAATACAAGAAAACTTAAATACTATGATAGATGAATACAATGAAATGTATGATGATACAGATGCCGAACCTATAACCTTAACACAAAAGGATATGCAAAATCTTTTAATAGAAAGCGGAGTTCCTGAAGAAGTTACTACTAAAATTGAAAAATCTTATGTAGAAAGCTTTGGTGATGACCTGCCTTTAGCAGATAATTTAATTGACCAAAAAGTACTTAAGGCAAATGCTCAAAGAAAAAAAGAAGAACATCTTGAAAAGCAAGTAGAAATACTTGAAACTAGACTTAAAGAAGTTAAACAAGAGGCAGCTGTAGATAATGAAGCTGACCTGGCTACAGAAATTAATGATGATAATGTGGTCTTAGAAGAAGCTGACGATACAAGTTCAGAAGATAATAAAGTTACTTCCAACTATGACGTTATACTTCAAGTAAAGCCTGAAAAAATACCTGAAATAAAATCTCAAATAATTGATGGTCAAAAATGCATAGTTATTCCTATTAATGAAAATGAACAAACTACAGTTAATGGCTTAGAACATTTGATTTAAGTTATATAAAGAAAAATAGCAAATTTTAAAAATAAAGTTTGCTATTTTTCTTTACTCTTTTTATATCTCAAATAATTATAAGGGATAAGGTGCGTCTATATACTTTTCTGCCTCTTTATATTTATTTTTTGGTATTGGAATTACTAATTTTTTTAAATCCTTAAATTCTAAACCTCTCATATTATCAGTTTTTCTTGATGTCTTACTTGGGACTGCATAAGTTATTTCAATATTTTTATCTCTTATCTGTTTATTTTCTAATTCACTTTCACACTGTATATTAAATCTATAAACTTGTTCATTAACTATAACCATTCCTTTAGTAATGGTTATAATATAGTTTGTAAATATTAAATGATCTATTAAACTTATAATTTCTTTTAAAGCATCTATTAAAAATAGCACTCCTATTACTACCATACAAATTACTATATATGGAACTATTTTTTCAGTACCTTTTGAATTTATAATGTTATGTAGTTCTAATGCGATAATTGTTGTTATTAAAACTATTGCTATAACCTTTAAATAACCCTTTAAATCATTAAATATATTAATTTTAAAATTTTCTATTATAAGCTCTCTCCATTCACTTTTTTCATACTTCCATTCAATATAAACGTCCTCATTATAGTATATATTCTTATATTTAAAGGCCTTTATAATATGATAAATTGATATTATAAGCAATGGAATTACTAAAAGCGTCATAATGGTGGCACAAACAACAATTCCTATTTTTGAGTGTTCAACCTTACTATTCCAATTTATCAAATTACATTTTGTCATTAGAAATACTGCTAAAATCATCATTAATGCATTAGCAAAATATAATATTGAAATTCTTATTTCCCTTGAACTTACCTTCATTTTCATTTCCCCAATCTTACAACTTATGAATATTTAAAAAACGCCATATCATATGCTTTTCTTTAATCATTAAATGACAATTCGGATTTAAATACTATCATAGCATTTCCAGAAATCTTAACTTCAACTGGTTCTTTGTCTTCTATTTTCACCTCAACTTCAATAATTCCTGGTCGTTTTATAGCTTCGCCTTGTTTAGCCCTAAATTTAAATAAAGAATTATTGTGCTTAACAAAATTATGGTGAATAAGATATGCACCTAAAGGACCATTTGCATTGCCAGTTACAGGGTCTTCATTAATACCTATTGCAGGTGCAAACATTCTGCCATGTATTAAAATATCATCATCCTGTGGATCAACTGTGAAAACATAATATCCATTACATTTAATAACCTTACTTAGTTTAGAAAGTGCATTATAATCTGGATGCAAAGTATTTAAAGTTCCAATACTTTTGATACCGACCATAATCTTAGAATGACCTGTTGAGACAATCTGAATTTTATAGTTTTCTAGTAAATCACTATTTTTTATATTAAGTGCTGCTAAAAGTTGTTCTTTATCTTTACCATCAATAATGCTGCCAAAGTGAATTTTACCTTGTGTCATGACAATTTTATAATCCTCATTTTCCTTTATTATATCAACTGGTAAAATTCCAGCACCTGTTTTATGATAAACCCTTGAAGTATTGAGCCCGTTTTCAATAGCGCGGGCATAATGAGCAGCAATAGTCGCATGCCCACAGATTGGAACTTCATTTGTTGGCGTAAAAAACCGTATATGAACATCATAGTCATTGCTATCTGAAGAAAAAATAAATGCTGTCTCAGAATTATTAAGTTCCCTAGCTATTTTCTGCATTTCATAATCAGTTAATCCATCTGCATTTGTTATTACTCCTGCTGGATTTCCTGTAAATTTTTCTTTTGTAAATGAATCAATTTGGTATAAATTATATTTTCTTATCATGATCTTTCTCCTAACTATATTATGATTTTATAGGTTGCTCTTAATTTTCTTAAATTGTGGCAATTAATTTCTAGATATTATATAATTAATTATAATTTTGATTAAATAGACATACAAGTACGCACTTTTTAATCAGATGCTTACCATTTGGAAAGAAGGATAAGATATGTACAAAGACATGATTGAAAAATTTCCAAATCAAAAGAAAAAGCACTCATCCAGCCAAGAATAATGCTCTAAACTCTTAAATTTATATAATAAATTTTATTCAATAGCCCTAAACAAAATAAGCACTCTGTGAAAGCGGCTAACAGCAAGTTATGGTTTTCTTGCAAGTTGTAAATCTATCGTATCGTATATAGTAATAATACCGCCGTTATCATTAATCGCTTCTCTTATTTCATCAAACAATTTCATTCTTATCGTTTCTTCAATAGCAATATGACCTGAATAGGTACCTAATAATAATATATACTCATCGGCTGTAAAGGTTCTTGTTCTATTATAAAGTCTATAACTTATATCTTTAAATCCATATTTAGAAGCTATGTCTGCTATATTTTTGGCATTTTCCTCACTATATTCATCTCCCCTTAATGAATTAGGCATATACTTTGCATATATGTTTTCAAATGCAATATGTATGTTATTGTGTTTCTTGTCCAGTTCCTATTCCAACCTCAAGCACATTACTTGACGGGGTTATTTCTTTTACATTAAAAATATCATCATATAACTCTTCAACATAATTAGGACGCCACCTGTCGTATTCACTGTAAACAGAGTTAAATGTGGTTTCTAAACCTTTAATTATTGACATTTTTACCCCTCCCGTTATATAAATAATCTCCTCGACAAATTACTATTTATCTGTTGATTATATAAATAATCTTAGTTCAAAGTTTTTACTATTCTGTATCACTCTCCACAAATATAATACCATTATTTCCTATAACTGTACATATTTTAATCACTATTAATACAACTTAAGTCATAAAACACATATATAAACCAACTGTAATATTGGTGAGGAACCCTTTGGGAGAGGCTCCAATATGGAAGGCGATAGGTAAAAAAATAAGAGTCTTAACTGATACTCCTCTTAATCATTTCTATTATATTTAACACTTTTAAATTTCCTTAAACCTCTGGTATTTTTAATGAATTTGTAAGATCCATTTGGGATATTTATATGGGAATTAAAATGCTTAGTTATTGTTATAGGCATAGGATTATTGATAAGGATTAGGGGGTTGAGGTTATTGAAATATAGATGATTCCTTATTTATAAAAATTTAAAGGGTCTCGAGATGAGACCCTTTTGCTTTAGATTAATATTATGTTATAGCTTAAAAAAATATATTATTCCCTAACTATAATTATGTTACTTTGACTCTGCAAATTGGAATTTATCTTTTGCTTAAACTTCTTCCCAGACAATAAACACCAACCAGCATTTCTCCCACAGATAACCCCAAAAGTAATCCAGCAAAAAAATCTTTTATATCAGAACCACCAATACTATGAGAAACAGCCAAGGAAGCAATCCCCATTACAATTAGTAAAATCCCATACATAGTATTTTTTTGTTGCTCTAAATCTTGCGTCCTTTTTAACAGGTCCATAATCTGTTTCTCATCGTATATGCGTACACTATTTTCTTCAATTTCTTCTCCGTCAATTAGTTCTGCAACTGTTATTTCAAGCTCTTTGCATAGTTCTTGCACCACACTGTAATCAGGCATGCATTTTCCTGTTTCCCATTTTGAAACAGACTTATTTGATACGCCTATTTTTTCTGCAAGTTGCTCCTGTGTCATATTGTGTTCTTTTCTCTTTTGTGCAATAAATTTGCCTATAGATAATTGGTTCATATTTAACACTCCTTTGTTTTTGATACTAAAATCCTACTTGCAAAGTATCAAAAGGTCTATCCCTTATTATGCGAATATAGGTGGAATCCTTATAACTTGTGATTTTCTAACATCCAAGACTCGAAAAAATCTTCAGTTTTTCCTTGTTGATGATGTGCGTCAAATTAGAATTTAACGCCTATAAAGTTTTCCAATATCTTCTTGTTATTATTTTATGTCCATCTATGAGGTTTTCTACTTTATCTTGGAGTACCATATCATTCTTTTCCATTATTTTAGCAGAAGCAGAGTTATCATCATCAACCAACCAAAAATAATTCGCACCAACCCTATTGGGTTGCAGATTACGCTCATTTTTGTAATTATCGTATTTTACAAATATATCATAGGACCTTGCATCATCAAATGCATATGTTGTGACGTGGTTATCCTCATATTCGTCATATGCTTCAATATATGATTTCAAGTACTTTTCATTTGGTTCTGTAAGTATAATCATAACTATCCCCCCGGTAAATTTACTATTTACATTTACTCAACCTTAAATTGAAATTTGTTGTTCTTCGTATTATGCTCACAATATAAATTTATTCTATGGCGAATTATGCCATTAGAATTGCATGGTCTGGTAATCCAATCGCTATAGTTTTTATATCTTTTGCTGTTAAGCTTCCATATCCGTTTTTCTTACTGATGAAATCCCAGTCATATTTTGCAAACATACTATAACCTTTCCTCCTGCTCACAGCATCATTACTATTTTTCTTAACATCTACATTCTTATTACATATGAAGTAAATAAAATTGCAGATACAAGCGCTTTAGATTATGCACATAATATATATTTAAGAATATCTGTTAAATCGTCTGTATCAACTGCATACATTGCAAACTGTTGAACTTTTGGTAAACTGTTTATAGCAATAGATTTTCCACAATATTGAAAAACCGGAATATCTGTTGAATCATCGCCTACAGCAATACATTCATCAGGTTTTATATTGTTATTTTTACAAAAATCTTGTAAACATTCGATTTTTTGTTCAGCCCTATTGTAATTAAGAATTCTCCCAGTAAATACTCCTTTAACTACTTCGTAATCACTACCATAATAATCATCAAATCCCCAAATATCACATACAACTTTGGCTACTTGCTTAGGACCGACAGTAATAACAATACATTTAATATTTTGTTCATGTAATATTTCAACTACATCCTTGATATTTTTTAGAGGTTTTGCTATTTTCAAAAAGGATTGAGCAATTTTACATTCTTCAAGACCTAAAAGTAATTTTGCTCTAAGATAATCTGCTGATATGTAGTTAATCAGTCCTCTTTCTTCTTGTTCTTGAATGAAAGAATGTTCTTTTTCTTTCCCATTTAAAATGCATGGTAACATAACGGAATGGATTTCTCTGATTAGAGTATCATCTAAGTCAAAGCAAACAAGTTTCAAATTTCCCATTTCTATACACCTTCCCCAAAATATAAACATTATTAACTCCAATAGCCTACACAGTGTGTATTAACTTACTCTTCGTCTATTACTCAAATTTGTTCTTAATTTTATTGTAACATATTTTGTGAATACACTATTACTTATGACACGGTATTTTCGCCTATAAAAACAGCCTTAGGCAAGTTATATCAATGCCTTAGGCTGTTTTTATAGGAAACTTCTTCTCACATTCGTTCGAATGAGTAAGTTCTGCTATCCAAATCAAAGATTTGGAGCATCGCTTATGGTACGGTTCATCGTAACAGTGACAAATGATAAAAATCAGTTAAATGAATTTGCTACAACTGATTAACACTGGGGTTGTTAAAGTTTGCCCATGCTAAATTACTGTCAATGTATCTAGCCATTCTGTAAGCTATTGGTTTAAATCCACACTTCGGCCAAAATGTTGAGGAAGTAAGGTTGGTTATTCTCCAATCTGCTATTATACTGTTATACCCTTTTTCTTTCATAATCCTATGGCCTTCATTCATCAATTTTTTACCAACCCCATTTCCCATTTGGGAATAGTAAGTGCCCGCAATACTCAACTCTACCCCATTATCAGGTACCATTAAATCTGGGGTAATAGGCCAATATGCTTGAAATCCTAACCCCTTCAATTCTTTTTCCGCAATAAAGATCATTGCGTCATTATCCTCTACCGCACACTTATACCCGTTCCTTATGTCTGTTACAACTTCAGGTAAAGCAGGTGCAAAGGAAGGTGATGAATTTTGATACGATTGGATTATAGTGGACATATTACCCATTGTTTCACTATCCATTTTATTAGCAACTCTAATCTCTGCATCAGATACATTTTCAAAAGGCTTGTATTCCTCCATGTTCATTACCCCATGTACTTGCTGAATAAAAAAGCTTAATTTTAAGAAGGCCTCATAGTATACCTGATTTCCAAGAGGTATTATGGTATAGTGCATAAAGCAACCTTGTTCAAGCCATAAAATAGCAACCTTTGCATAGAGATTCCTTATAAGCTCAGAGGATTGATCTAATCTGATTGCAATTCCCTCATACGGAACCCATACATACCTGCCTCTTCTATTATCAATCTTTATCTCTCCCATTATATAGCCTACTAGTTTACCATTATCAAATGCTCCTATCCCAATAACTTTACTATTAGTAAACAATTCTTCAAGTGAATCTGTGATATATTTTGTATTAAGGCAACTGTTCCTCAGTAAGGGAAACACTTTACTCTCAAGGTTTTGCCTATCTATTAGCAAAGCAACCATTCCAGGTATATCATCAATAGTAATTAATCTGAATTCATATTCGCACATTTCTACCTCCAAATCGAATTTATATTATATTACATATATTAACATAACAAATTACTATTAACTATGTAAAAAACAATTCATTATTGTTTTTTACCACCTGGGATTGTAATGAAAACATACACCAAAGTGGATATTGGTTTGTAGAGAAAAGTGTAAAATATATGCCCCAAAAAAGCTTTTAGATTTCATTATTCTTATTAATAAAAATAGCCTTAGGCAAGTTATATGAATACCTTAGGCTGTTTTTATAGGAAACTCCTTCTCACATTCGTTCGAATAAGTAAGTTCTGCTAGCCAAATCAAAGATTTGGAGCATCACTTATGGTACGGTTCACCCTTTATAATCCTAATTCCATATAAGATTATTAAATCAGTTTTCTAACAAAATTATAAACTTCCTCATCTTCAGCTTGTGATATCTTTACATGTTCCAAAGTTACACCTTCAATAGAAAAATTCAAAAGATCCTTTAGTTTATTATAATATAAGTCCCTATCTAATCTAATTTTGCTGAAAATAATTTTTTGAGCACAGGGCTTGCTATTTGCATCTGAAGGAAGCATAAGCATAGCTAGTCCTCCCGTGTATTTATTTTTATTTACATTAGGTTTAATCATATTTATATAGGCAGTACCATCATTAGCACTTTGCAAATTAAAAAATAGAAGTTTGTCCGTGGTGTTGTAATTACCTTTAAAGTATTTAATAACTTCACCATCAGAGAGAATTTTAAATATTACGTCATCATTACAAATATCAACAATTCCTTCGTGTATAGCTCCTTCCCTAGCTATATTTGTAACTAAAAAATAAACATAATATTTTTCTTCGAATATATTCATCTTAATTTCTTGATTATTTTCTAAAGTTTCAATATCTAATGCTGTTAATGTACTTCCAATAAGTTTATCCATGCTTATGTTGTATACCTCACAAATATATATTAAAGTTTCTATGGATGGGAAGGCCTCTCCTGACTTATATTTAGAAAGTAGATCTTCTGAAACACCTATTTTCTTAGCAAGATTCTTTTGTGTTGATTCTAGGCTAATAAACTTTTTTAGATTATATATAAACGTCTTAGCGGTCTTTTCATATATATTATTTTTTAAACCCTTTACAACATTGATGTCAACGGACATACTGCCCTCATTGTTTTTTACATATTCCAATTGATTTTTTACCTTCTCACTTATTTCTTTAAGTTCATATAATTCCTTCTTCAAAATTCTCCCTCTCTCTATAGTATTTAATTTTATTTAGCATACTCGCTTATTCATAATTATTTATTTCTAATTGTTCATCCTTAGTTATTTATTCTTAGTTACTTATTCTTATTCACTTCTTCCTAATTTTTTATAATCCCCAAAATAAGTTCTCCACCTAATTATAATATAATTATAATCAAGTTACTTGAATTATATTCAACTTAATATTTTATACTTTTCAATTAGATTTGATATTTATATATAGTTATTGTTATAAGTTAATTACTATATTACCATAATCATGAAGTTATAAAAACATCTTTAAATTCTAAAAAATTAGTCCAGCTAAGAAATGTCAATAAGAATTAAAAAAATAATTAATATTTTTATTATCTTAAAAAAGGGTAACCTTAATAAACTTTTGTTAGACTAACAAAAAACGGAAATTATATTTATGGAATTATACTACGCAGCGAAGCCGCATTTCGCTTTGAGATAATTCTTTTGGTGTTCTTCTGGTGTAATTATTTCAAATTCTTTCCCATCACGAAGAATGGCAAATAATATGTTACAAACTTTATGCATAACTGCCCCAAGAGCAATCATTTTAGGCTTACTTTGGCACTTTAAAAGATAGTATTCTCGAAGTACTTGATTTTTGGCGGAGCCATCTTTGTTTTTGCTTATGCTGATTAATGCCATAGTGTGAATTACTCTTCTGGCAATTCGAGAGCCTCGCTTTGACATACTGATTTTTGTGCCATTAAAGTTGCCAGATTGCTTTACTGCTGGATCTAAACCAAAATAAGCAAAAAGCTGTTTTGGTGAGTTGAACGCAGAGAAATCTCCGATTTCTCCCATGAGGCTTACAGCAGAAAGAAAACCTGCACCTTTAAATGTTTCAATCAAGTGAATTTGCTTTACAAAATCAGTATTTTCATTTTCATCAACAAGCTTATGCATTTCAGAGAGTATAGAAGAAATCTCTTCATCATACTTTCGAATAAAGCTTATGTATAATCTAATACGCTTAAAATTACTACTTACAGAATAACCGAAGGTCTTTGCATCATTGGCAGCCTTTATAATGGCATTATACTTATTATTAGCATATGTAAGCCCAAAACGAGCTGTAGATCTTATAGAATCAATAATCTCTTCTTTGGAAGCATTTAAAAATGCATCTGGAGATGTGTATGTTTCTAATAAGGTTAATGATGTATTAGTAGTTATTTTTGAAAAAATTTTAAGGTATTCTGGAAATACCATCCGAAGTTCACTTTGAAGTTTGTTCACATAAGCAGAACGGTTGTCCATCAAATCATAATACTCTCTTGAAAGATTTCTTAAATCAAGAGCAAGATCTGATGGCATAAGAGATACTTTTAAATCTGGCTTTAAGCCTATTAAGGCAGCTTTTTTTGAATCAAATCTGTCATTATGCACTTTTCTAATGTTAATGTTTGTGCTATTCTTAGTGATGATAGGATTAATTAGGTTAACATTAAATCCAGTATCACGAAGATAGCAGAAGAGTGGGTAATGATAAATTCCCGTGGATTCTAGGAAAATGCGACTTTCCAAAGAATACAACTCTTCTGCTTCTTTTATTTTAGAAACAGCGAGTTCAAGGGAATCAATGTTTGAATGTAGTATTTTAAAAGGCTTTCCAACAAAGGTCTGGTTAGGAAGTGCGATAGACATCCAACTGAAATCTGCACCAACATCAATACCGACCGAGATAAATAAATTTTTAAATAAAATGTTTGACATGAGCAAAAGCTCCTTTCCGATAGGAATCCATTTCCATCTAATGAGTACACAACCTTGCGAGTTATACAGGTATAGCCTGAGGCTCCCAACCAGCCGAATCATAAAACCTCATTGAATGGACTAATTGACTAAATCACGGGTATGAGTCAGCAGATACTGACTTCCCAAGGAGGAAAACATTATTTGTCCTATCCTTGAAGATTATACTTTATGAAAAGTCTGGAGTCTATATAGGAACCGTCAAGCATGATAATTAACTAAGATAACATCTGATGAAGGAAGAAATCCTTCTTCTGTTATCTATTATAGAAACAATTAAATTGAGATGAGTAGTCTTAATGACTACATCATTATTATACAAGGAGGAATATTAATGGTTGGAATTCATAAAAAAGATTTCGATAAAAATAAAATTAAAGCAATATTATTAGATTCAGGGAAAGTATTAAATACTCCAGTAACAGGACACTGGTTTATAACACCTAACTTTTTCACATATGTTGATAAAAAAACTTTTACTTCAATAAAACCAACTCAAAAAAAATTAGCCTTTGATAAAGCTATGGAATACATTAGTAAACAGAATTTAATTATTGATGAAGAGGAAGAATATAAATATTTTATTGAGTATTATAAAATTCTTTCAAAATATTTACCTGAATTACAATTAAAAAATGAAGATGTTCAGGCTATTACAAAAGATTATGTATATAACTATACTAAATATATCTTTTTTAGTGATGCTATAAATCTTATACCAGAATTGAGCAAATTCTATAAATTAGCAGTAGTATCAGATGCATGGCCATCTCTAGAAAATGTTTTTAGACAAGCAGGCTTAAGGGATTACTTTTCATCATTTATCATATCTTCGCAAAAGGGAGTTACAAAACCCCATGAATTAATGTATAAAACAGCACTTGAGGATCTTAATGTTTCCCCAAATGAAGCAATATTTATTGATGACAATATTAAAAACTGCCATGGAGCCATAAAGCTTGGAATTACTTCATTTGTACTATGTAGGGGCCTAAAATCCTATGCTTATCATAAATTAAAACATAGAAATTACAACATAATTAAAAATTTAATTGATATTAAAAATATATTAAATTAGAGAGGATTTTTTATGATTACTATTATTTTTGCTATATTATTAAGCTTTTTGATATGTTCAATCACTGGATTGATTCTCATTCCATTATTTAATAAATTGAAATTGGGGCAAAACATAAAAAAAGAAGCCCCTAAAAGTCATAATAAGAAAGCTGGCACACCTACATTTGGTGGTATTATATTTATTTTTTCATCAATCATTACAATGCTCATTTTTATAGAGAACTGTAACAAAGAATTTCTGATTGTTTTATCAGCTTTTTTAGCTTTTGGAATCATAGGTTTCATTGATGATTTTTTAAAGAAAAAGCATAAAAAGAACGAAGGATTAACTCCAATTGAAAAAATGGTATTATTACTTTTTGTTTCAACGATTTTTGCCTTTTATTCATATTACAATTCTTCAATTGGTTCATTAATTATAATTCCTTTTACTAAAAAATCATTTGATTTAGGAATACTCTACATACCATTTATTATTTTTTATTATGTTTCAACAACCAATGCAGTAAATCTAACTGATGGTATAGATGGCCTTGCTACCTCAATAACACTGCTTATAATAACATTTTTTATTTTCATAAGTTTTAATATGGGTTATTACTCATTATCAATATTTTGCGGATGTGTGGCAGGCTCTTTACTCGGATTTCTAAAGTATAATTCTTATCCAGCTAAAATAATTATGGGTGATACTGGCTCTTTAGCTCTTGGTGGTGTTGTTGCAACAGTAGCTATGATACTTAAAAACCCACTTATCCTTATTATCGTTGGGGGGATCTACGTTATTGAAACACTGTCAGTAATAATTCAGATAGCATCCTTTAAATTATTAAAAAAACGTGTTTTTAAGATGGCGCCTATCCATCACTCATTTGAACTATGTGGATGGCATGAGACTAAAATAGTTTTAGTATTTTCAATTATAACAACAATTTTATGCCTTATTGGATTTTTATCATTTTGATTAATAATTTCCTTATAGAACAACTCTCAAAAATAGTAGCCTACCCACTGCACAAAATGAGTTGGCTACTATTTTTATAATTATTTATCTATTCACTTTCATAAATAAATTTCTAAGTGCGTATCTACCGTTATCCCCCACTTTCATAGAATATGGGAGTATTACGGTAGATAACCCTCGTATAAACTGCTTTTTATCTCTACTAAATAGCTCCCTCTTATAATTAAAAAGTATGCTATTTCATATTACATTATTCTAAAAGTAAAATGTGAACAATAATCAATTATATTAAATATTCCAACTATTAATTTGTTTAATATACATCCATTTAGCAAATAGATAATATATTGTTTGTAGGACTAAATATATTCCACCAATAAATGCAAAATACTTCATATACAAAAGTCCCACAGATTTTACTGCAAAAGCAGCATGAAGGGTTGCAACTGTAAGTGGCAAGAAAAACATTGTAAAACTTTGAATACTAACTACTTTTTTTATTTCTTCTTGTGTGACACCTATCTTTTTTAATCCTATAAAATCTTGCTTATCTTTCTGAATTTCGTTAAACATTTTAAAATATAATATACTTCCTGTTGCAATGAAAAATATCATTGCAATAAATGTTCCTATAAATAAAAGCATAGATAACACTTTCATCATTGATGCTGCACCTAACACTCTCTCAGTAAAGAAACTTTCTTTACCTTTTGTAACTAAATTTTTTATTTCTTTTACTGCATTAGAAGCTTTTAAATTATGTTTAATGTTGTATCCATAATAAGTATACTTACTAGCAGGTGAAACTTTATTCCACATTTTTTTAAAATCATCATTATTAACAATTATAGTACTAGTATTTTGCTCATCTGCATTTATAATTCCACCTTTTATATTATTTAATATATTAAATCTACTTATTGAGCCTTCGATATTTAAGTTTAAAGTCCTCTGATGCTTAAAAGGAAGCTCTGTTTTTTGATTAGCTATATCATTAGTTAAATCATAAGTATATATTATTACTTGTCCATTTTTTAAATCTAAAGATTTCTTATTATACTGTTTTGCAAGTTCATTAAAACTATCCTCTGACATTATGTTAAAATCGGTTTTATTTATTTTTATACCATAAGTACTTTTCTTATTTTCTACTACCGTATCATTATTTTTCGCTTTTATTAATTCTACTTTGTTTTTATATTTTATATGAAATTTATACTTATTTAATATATCTTCAACTTTACCCTTAGGTATAACTTTATAGGAATTTACACTCTGCTCTATAATTCCTATATCCTGTGGACAATTTTCTTCCATTGAAGATAAACTGATCTTTTGCAGTGAATAAACTGATATAGCTGATGCAAGGGTAATTCCACTAAGTATTGATGTAATAAACAATACTTTTGCATTATCTTTTAATTTATATATAATTTGAGATAAGGTTATTAGATTTATACCTTTATAATAAACTTTTTTAGTATTTTGTAGTTTATTTGCAAAATACACACTAAATTGTGAAAACAAAAGTTTAGTGCCTATTATTACAACTATAAGTATTGGAATCATTGTAGCTACAATAGCCGATTTAGAAAGTATGCCTACAATATATCCAGATACAATAAGTATTATTGCTAGTGCTGCTTTTATTTTAGAGAACTTTGGTGTAGCCTTAGGTATTCTTTCACCTTTTAATAATTCTGCAATATTATTATTTTTTATTTTGAAACTTGTAATAAAGCTTATAAGATTAAGAAGTATAAAAAAACTTACTATTGTTATTTTTACAGCTTTACTTGATACTGAAAATGGAATTTCTGCGTTTAAATCTAAAATTGCAGACACAGCTAGAAAGAATAATTTTGAAAATAGAATTCCAAAGAATACCCCTGTAATAATAGAAGCAATGGAAATTATTATATTCTCAAACATAACATATCGTCTTATTTGGTCTTTGGTCAATCCAAACATCGATAAAAGTCCAAACTCTTTTTCTCTAGACTTTAAAAAACTCGTTATTGAGTAATTTGAAAATATAAAAGTAAAAATTACTATTACAAATTCACATAAGTACATTAATCGGCTGGATACAGTGGCAATGGTCCCATCACCAATATTTCCACTACTCACACCTTTATTATATATAAAATTAGCAAATATAAAAAATATAGTTACAACTATTACATTACTTAAATAATACATAACATATTTATTTAAGTTTCCCTTAATATTTTTAATAGCTATATTGTTAATTTTCATTTAAATCCTCCTTCATTATATAATTGACTACTTACTTTTTTTGATTCTATCTTTCACATTAAAAATTCTCCTTCTACAGTTTATAATTGTCTGCCCTGCTTCCTAAAAGCGAAAGAGAATCCATGATTTCCTTGAAAAATGCTTGTCTATTTCCTCCATTTACAATTTCTAAAAAATATTTTCCATCCTTAATCATAATTATTCTTTTGCAAAAGCTTGCGGAAAAAGGATCGTGAGTAACCATCATTATAGTGGCTTCTTTTTTGTTATTTAAATTTGTCAAAGTTTCCATAACATCCTGTGAAGCCTTAGAATCTAGATTTCCTGTAGGTTCATCTGCAAGAATTATAGAAGGATTATGAATAAGTGCTCTAGCACAAGCTGCTCTTTGCTGCTGCCCTCCTGAAATTTCATATGGTTTTTTATTTAAAATATCTTTAATATTTAAAAGCTTTGCAATATCTTCCACTCTATTTTCTATTTCCCTTACATTAACTTTTTCTAATACAAGTGGTAATATTATATTTTCCTTTATAGATAAGGAGTCTAGAAGATTAAAATCTTGAAATATAAAACCTAGCTCTTTTCTTCTAAACAAAGCAATATTTTTTTCATCTAACTTTGTAGGATTTGTCCCATTTATAAAAAGTTCTCCTGATGTAGGACTATCTATTGTTGCCATTATATTTAACAACGTGGTTTTACCACTACCAGAGGGACCCATTACCCCTAGAAATTCACCTTTTTCAATTTCCAAACTAAATTTATCTAACGCCTTAAAGGTCATTCCACCTTTTTTTCCACCATATATTTTTGTTATATTTTCAACTTTTAAAATTGACATAATAAAAACCTCCTGCTTTATATATTCTTTTGAGACTATGATTTTATTATAAAAAAAATAGAGAAATCTTAGTATCGATTTCTCTTTCATTTTGAATATTAACATTACAATTTTGAAAGGTTACAATGCAAATATATTTTTTCCTTTATAAAAAACAATATAAAATTTTGTTCCTTGTCCTTCTTCTGATTCAACATATAATTCATTTCCAAGCTCATTACAAATCCGTTTTGATAAATACATGCCCATGCCTGTAGACTCCGCAGTCTTTCTACCATTTTTACCTGTAAAGAAAATATTAAATACCCTGCCTAAATCTTCTTTTGGTATACCAATGCCATTGTCTTCAATGGTTACAACTACTTTTTCAGCCCCATCTTTTATTTTAAAGTTTATAGCTTTTTTATGTTTTTCTGCTGCAATTGTATATTTTATTGCATTAATAACAATTTGATTTATAACAAAATATATCCACTTTTTATCTGTTTGAACAATGGTAGATTTACCTATTATTTCAGGAAATATTTTATTCTTAATAAGTAATTTTTTATTATCATTTATTACTTTTCTTAAAATCAATAATATATCTATATCTTGCACATTAAAATCATGGTTAAATTCATTTATTCTTGCATTATATAACATGATATTAAGACCTTGTGATATTTTTTCATTTTCCTCACCAATACTATCAAAAACTTCCTTGTATTCACATGCATTTTGTTCCTGAAGTATTAGATTAATTACAGATACAGGTGTCTTCATTTGATGCACCCATTGATTTATAAAATTTGAATAGTTCTTTTGAATGTCTTCATATTTATAAACTTTACCTTCATATGATTTATGTAACTTTTTCAATAAATCTTTAAAAATTTTTTGCTCTATACTTCTAACTTCACCTACATTTATAATATCATCTATGATATTTTCAGAATTTAATGTTTCATAAAGCCTTTTGTAAAATGCTCTTACTTTTGCGTACTCACATAATAAAAATATACTAAGTATCACTATAGAAACAAGATATGCATACAATATATTTATTATGGGAAAATCTATTATTTTTATAAATAAGGTCAAATGCATTATTAAAATAACTAAAGATATACTTATGAAATAAACTATTACATAAGCTATTCTATCTTTTAAAAAATCTGTAAATTTCATTTTATTCACCCACTCTTTACTCTACCAATTGTTAGTAAGCATATATCCTTGACCACGTTTTGTCTCTATAGCATTAGTAATCCCTACTTCCTCTAGCCTCTTTCTAAGTCGTGTAACATTCACAGAAAGAGTATTATCATCAATAAAATCAGTATCACTCCAAAGGATCTCCAGCAAAGTATCTCTTGAAACAATCTTATTTATGTTTTTCACAAAATGCAATAAAAGAGAAAACTCATTTTTACTAAGTTGAGTTTTTTTGCCTTTATATTCTAAAAGATTCTTATCTGTATGTAATATAAAATCACCAATTTTTAAAAAATCCATATGATTTTTAGCATAGCTGCCATATACTCTTCTCAACACACCTTTTATCTTTGCCAATAGCACATCGTAAGAAAATGGTTTTGTTATAAACTCATCTCCTCCATTATTTATTGCCATTACTTGATCCATATCAGAATCTCTAGCTGATATAAATACTATTGGTACTTTAGAATCAACTCTTATTTCACTACACCAATAAAAACCATCAAAAAAAGGAAGGTTTATATCCATCAAAACCAGATGCGGCTTATACTCCAAAAATTCATCTTTTATATTTGAAAAATCTTTAACTAGAAATGCTTTATATCCATATCGTTCTAAGTGATTTTTTATAAGTTCAGCCATTTTCTTATCATCTTCTATAATCATAATACTATACAAAATTACCACAACCTTTAAATATTTATATACTTATTTTACAATACTTAATTTATTAACTAAAGTAGTTTACGTTTAATTTCCATTTACACTAACAAACTTATGAAATTGCTTTTATCATTTGTCATAAGATAACACATCTTATCCAGTAATATTATAACTCTTCACCAAAAAAACTAAATAACATATACTATATTATCTAAACATTATAATTTTTCAATATGAAAACAACTTTAATATATTATTATGATTATCCCACAAAAAGCATTACATTACCTGAATTATGAAATTTCTCTGGAATGACTTGCATAAGAAGCGAAGGAACTGTTTAAATTTAATTTTAGAAATTCTTCTTTTAGACAGATAAAATTATCGTAATCCTTAAAAGGACGCCAGGCTAGCGAACCTGAGGCAGGACGCTGAATGTGAGCGTTAGATAATTTTATATGGCTAAAAGATTAGAATTTCTTAAATTAAATTTATTGTTCCGAGCTCTTATACAAGTCATGGAGGAGAAATTTCATAATTCCATCACATTATACCTTATTGTGGTTTAATCATTATTATTTATTTTATAAAAAGCAAAATCCAAAAGGGGGATATAGCAATGCCAAGCGATATAATACTACCAAAAGAATATGAAATAGAAGGCATCATCAGTGATAATGGAAAGATTTTAAAAGGAGATGGTTTTTCAGTTAGCCATCCTTATTTAGGAGTATATGTGGTTAAATTCGACCATCCTTTCTTCTATCAAGCGCCTGAAATCACCATAGAAGCATCTGGACTAACACAAGGTGCAACAGCAATGGTAATTGATAAAAACTTAAACGCCTTTAAATACTTTACCCTTCAAATAGAACCATATGATATGTATTTACAGGATTTAGAAATAAATTTTTCAGCTAAGGGTCTTAAGAATTAAACTTAAGATACTGTAATATGTATATTAATTTTGAATTTTAAATAACTATAAACACTTAATTCTATTTTAATAAAAATAAATTAAATAAGATTATAATATAACTGAAAGGAGATTATGATCATGGAAAAATTACGAGAAAATAGCAAAGTTAGAGAAATAGATGGCTCTATAGCTTCTGATGGAAGAATTCTAAAGGGAGATGGTTTTACAGTTACCCATGAACACCCTGGAGTTTATATTGTTAAATTCGATACTCCTTTCTATTTTTCACCACCAAGTATAGAAAGAATGGAAATAATAAACCCTTTTATTGAACCTTATGGTTATAAAGTAAAAATAATTGGTTCAGTAACTACAACCCACTTCAAATACTTCACCTATGAAATAAAAGATCATGATTTAATTATGAAAGATATTGACCTTAATTATTTTTATGCTTGGGGCTATAAGGAACCTGAACCATAAAGTACTCTACCGTAAAAACTACTCACCCTATTATCATAGAGCATGAGTAGTTCTTATTTTCTTCTATTTATTTAATAAAACCTCATTCAAATTAAATGATTTCTATTTTTTCTCTTTTATCTTTCATTTATATATATATATTATATAATAAATATATTAAGATAATATACTTTAGGAGGCTTTGTTTTTTTATGAATAATAAACTGACAGAAGAAAATATAAAAAAATTAAGAGAAGAATTAGAATATAGAATGACTGTAAAAAGGGCTGAAATTGCAAAAGAAAAATTAGAAGCTGCTGCCCATGGTGATAGGTCTGAAAATGCAGAGTACAAAGAAGCTTGTGCAAACTATAGAGAAAATGATAATAGAATTCAATATTTAATGACCATGATTTCTACAGCAACTGTAATAGATGATGAAAATGTAGATAAATCAATATTAGGAGTTAATAGTAGAGCTAGAATCAAATTCATAGATGATGATTTTGAAGATGTTATAACATTAGTAACTACTATGGATTTAGATCCTGAAAATATGCACATAAGTATAGAATCAGACTTAGGAAAAGCTCTCTCCGGTAAAAAAGCTGGAGATGTAGTTGAAGTTAACGCTCCAGGAGAAAAATATTCAGTAGAAGTATTGGAAATATTGTAATTTCTTGATATATGAGTCCAGTAGGCACAACAATTAAGTTTGCCACTGGATTCTTTTTTAATCTTTTGTATACGTTTTATGATATTACTTTAAACTTTCAGCAAAACCCTTATTTCTCCACTTTCCCTTTTTAAAGAAAATTGTAGTTATAATAGCTCCTAGTGTCCATGAGACAAGCAGTGAAATAAATGTAGATTCAGGTCTTCCTGTAGGATATGCTGCACTTCTAGTAAGATAAGCAATTCCATAAGCCACAGGAACACGCACAATAACTGTAGTAATTAGTGAAATCCACATAGGTGTCATTGTATCTCCAGCGCCTCTCATAACACCTGATAAACTTTGGGTTACAGCCATTGCAATATACCCTAGGGCAAGAATTTTCATCATATGCATACTTAAATCAACTAGCTCTTTTGTATCAGTAAAAATTCCCATAAGATATTTTCCAAAAATCAAAATTAGAATTGTTATAGTAGTGGACACTCCAACTGCAATCATCGTACCGTCCTTAGTTCCCTTTTCTACTCTATCCATTTTTCTAGCTCCAATATTTTGACCAGCATAAGTTGTCATAGCAGTTCCAAAAGTAAAGTTAGGCATCATAGCAAATCCATCTACACGCATAACTATTACATTACAAGCAATAACCATTTCTCCAAAACTATTAGTTAAGGATTGTACAACTATCATGGCAAGGGAAAATATTGCCTGAGTTAATCCAGATGGTAATCCCAGTTTTATAAGTTGAAGGGAGTAGTCCTTCTCAACTTTCAACATTTTTAAATTAAAGTCAAATACACTCCTCATTTTTGATAATTTAATAATACAAAGCACCGCTGATATTCCTTGAGCAACAACAGTTGCAATGGCAACTCCTGGGACTCCCAAGCCCATACCTGCAACAAACCAAATATCCAATATAACATTTAAAATTGTAGAAATAATCAAAAATACAAGTGCAGATACAGAGTCACCTAGCCCACGAAGAACTCCTGCTAAAATGTTATAATAAGCAAAGCCTGCAATACCTACATAATAAATGATAAGGTATTTTGTACACCAATCAATTATAGAAGCTGGTGTTTTTAATAATAAAAGCAGTGGACGTGTAACAATAGGTCCTACAATCATTATTATTACAGAAGCAATAGCAGTAAGTGTCATACAAACACCAATGGTATGGGATAATTGCTTACGTTTTTTTGCTCCAAAATATTGAGCAACCATAATGCCTGCTCCTGTTGCAATTCCAACAAAAAGCACAAGTAAAAGATTTAGTATTGGAGCTGCACTGCCAACTGCAGCAAGAGCATTATCACCTACATATTTTCCTACAATAATAGAATCAGCTGTGTTATAAAGCTGCTGAGCTACGTTTCCAATTAGCATCGGTATGGAAAATTCAACAATTCTTTTCCATGGTGTGCCCTCAGTCATATCCTTTGCTGTAAATAATCTAGAAATTTTTTCCATAGATTTTTCTCCTCTCTATTCTTTAATATAACATAACTCTTCGCCAATGATTCCTATTTTCCTGCAAAATATTCATTATTCCTTATTATCCCTTATTTTCCGCGTTTTTTCCACTGAAATATTGTAAATCCACCGTGATGCTCTATTTCATACGAATTAACAACTGAATTATCAAAAATAAAAACTCCTTAACCGTCTATTCCCTTTTCCTTCACCCTGGCTATAGAACACTTATAGGTGTATACTTAACTTTAAGGGGGGTACATAAATG